>JAYUVI010000165.1:0-3223 GCA_043754135.1 Bdellovibrionales bacterium
TGGAGACCGGATTCGTTTCGATGAGCAGGGACGACTCTTTATCAATGATGAAGAATTGAAAATTGAATTGATAGATGAAATGCCCACGCAGTTGACTCATGAAGATTTGGGTAGTCAGCGCGACGAATTGACGATGAGCTATGAACAACTGGGTGAACACAAGCATTACACTATGTTGGAGAAGGCGGCTTACCGAAACATCGTGGAGGGCCGTGTGGTGCCTGAGGGGCATTTGTTTGTAATGGGGGATAACCGCGATCATTCCAATGATAGCCGTTATTGGGGAGAGCTTCCCCTCGAAAATTTGTTAGGTAAGGCGCTTTTTGTCTGGCTGAGCTGCTCCAAAACGTTAGTCGCTGCAAATTTCGTTTGTGACCCACGATATATTCGTTGGCAGAGATTCTTCCATCAGCTTGAATAATTCCTATGGAGTTTAAGTCGGTCGAAAACATAGGACGTGATTTTCGCGATACGCTTTTGCGTTTGCTTCGCGATTACTCTGAGGCGCTTCTGCTCGCGGTTTTAATGGCGGTCATTCTGCGAACGTTCGTTTTTGCTTCTTATAAAATTTCGAACCTCAATATGGAGCCGGGCTTGAAGCTCGGTGATTTTATTGTCGGTTATCGCCTGCCCTATGGGTTCAATGTGCCTTTTACCAGTATTCATGTTGGGCGCGCCCAGTTGAAGCGGGGTGAAGTGGTGATTTTCAAATGCCCGATGCAACCCGATGTGAACTGTATAAAACGCGTCGTCGGGTTGCCCGGTGATCGCATTGAAATGAAGGGACAGCGTCTTTATGTTAATGGCAAAGTCGCGCGGTATTTGCGAGCCAGTAATAAAGGGCCTATGTCTATTGCCGATGGAGTGCAAGTCGTTGAGCTGATTGAGCAAACCCGCGGAATGCAATGGCCCATCTGGATTTCAGACACAGAGAACGTACCGAATTTTGGTCCATATGTGGTCGCACCGGATTCATTTTTTACTTTGGGTGATAATCGTGATTTTAGCGAAGATTCACGGCATTGGGGGGCGATAGCTATTAGTTCTGTTGAGTCACGCGCGCTTTTTGTCTGGTTGTCTATTGAGTGGTTCGAGTTGCCTAGTGGGCGCTACGGCTCGCAGCTTCGTTGGGAAAGAATATTTTCAGCTGTGCATTGACACCGATGGGGTGAGCTGATTACATACACTTTTGATGTCAACCTCCGCCCAAGCGATGCGTTCGCTTCAAAAAATCGATTCTCTCAGCTCACAACAAATTCAGCATTTAATTCATAGAGCATTGCAACTGAAGAAGGGCGAAATTTGCCCGCAGCCCTTGGATGTAGCTCCGGTGGTGGCACTGGCTTTTCTTGAGCCTTCGACACGTACGCGGTTCAGCTTTGAAATTGCGGCTCTTCGATTAGGTTTTAAGACTGTGCAATTTATAGGCGATAGTTCGACCAGTATGGTGAAGGGCGAAAGCTTACATGAAACGCTGCAAACTTTAATTGCCATGCGGCCTGATCTGCTGGTCGTTCGGCACAACGGGGGCAGCGATATCGATAAACTTATCAGCGGTTGTGGTCTTGCAGTGATAAATGCCGGTAATGGGTCTGAGGAGCATCCGACACAAGCGCTTCTCGATGGGGCTACGATTTTTGAGCGTCGCGGCCAAATTGAAGGTGAAAAAATCGTCTTTGTTGGCGATGTGGAGCATAGTCGCGTGGCCCGCTCCGGTCGAATTTTGTTTCAGAAGATGGGCGCTGAAGTGGCGATTTGTGCGCCTGATGAATTGTTGCCGACGACTCCTGATTGGAGCAAGAGCCGCCGTTTTTCGACCATAGAAGAAGCGCTTAGTTGGTCGTCTGTATGTATCGGCTTGCGCATTCAGAGAGAAAGACACGCCTCAAAGGCATCGCTTTCGCAAGCCGAATACGTTAAAAAGTTCCGTTTAGATAAAACAAATTTAGTGGCGCTGAGAGGCGATGCTATATTTATGCACCCGGGTCCGTTTGTTGACGGCGTTGATCTCAATCACGATGTTTTGAGTGACTCACGTTGCGCTGTTCACGAACAAGTCACTAATGGTGTTTATATGCGGATGGCTGTGATGGGAGAAATTTTTGGCATATCTTATTCTTGAGTCAGGACAAGCTTTTCAGGGGCGTTTTCGTGGCGGTGATGAAAAAGCCGGTGAAGTTGTTTTTAACACGTCTCATTCTGGTTATGAAGAGATGGCCACGGACCCTTCTTATTTTTCGCAAATCATCGTGACCACGGCTACGCAACAGGGCAACTACGGCGTTGACGATTCTTTTTGCGAGTCGAAAAATTATTGGATTCACGGATTCATTTGTCTCGAGATTCAAAGCTCATTGCGTGAAGCCAGCTGGCTCAACCGTTTAGTTGAGAATAAAGTGCCAGTATTATGTGATGTGGATACGCGCAAGCTCACACTCATATTACGCGAGCAGGGCACTACATGGGGCGCAGTTGTGAATGTTGAGAAAGAATCTGAAGCGCGCGAAAAAGCGAAAGAATTGATTCGCAAAGCGAAAGACATTCCAACCGACTGGACACAACATGTGTGCACGAAATCGGTTGAGACTTTAGCCGGTGAAAAGAAAAATGGCCCACGCGTAGCGGTTCTCGATTTTGGTACTAAACAAAATATTGTGCGTGAATTACTCGAACGTTGTAGTGAGGTAAAAGTTTTCCCATCGGGTTCATCAGCCAGTGAAATTTTGCAATGGAACCCGGATGGCATTTTACTATCGAATGGTCCGGGAGACCCTGCGGATGTGGTGGCGGGCACAAAAACGGTGCGAGAGCTATTAGGGAAAAAATTCATTTTTGGCATTTGCATGGGGCATCAAGTGTTATCGTTGGCGATGGGTGCCAGGACTTACAAATTGAAATTTGGGCACAGAGGTAGCAATCACCCCATTAAAGACACACTTTTGAATCGTGTTTATGTCGCAAGTCAGAATCATGGTTATAACGTGGATGAGCGAAGCTTGCCTCAAGGTGTGAAAGTGACTCACACTAATTTGAATGATGGTACGGTGGCGGGGATTCATCACCCCGGGATGAAATGCATGAGTGTGCAGTTTCACCCTGAGAGCCGCCCGGGACCGCACGATGCGGTGGGCTTGTTCGATTATTTTGTGAGTCAAATAAAATGAAGTACTTTCAGTTAATTGATGAGTTGATGCAGTTTTATACGCAAAATGATTTTGCGGCT
>JAYUVI010000166.1:0-7618 GCA_043754135.1 Bdellovibrionales bacterium
CCGTGGCGCTGCCGGCTGGGCCTGGACCAGTCGATGCTGGATCTCGATTTGCGCCGCCACCCATACCTGGACTAGGTGCCGTACCGCCACCACCACTACCACCTGATCCTGAATCGCCACCTTTGCCGCCACCGCCGTCGGCTTTTTTGTCGCCGCCGGCATCTGATTTCTTTTCGCCACCGTCAGCTTTTTTATCGCCGCCGGCATCTGATTTCTTTTCGCTACCGTCAGCTTTTTTATCACCGCCGCCTTCTGATTTCTTTTCGTTACCACCTTCAGACTTCTTGTCTCCGCTCTCTTTCTTATCGTCACCCTCTTTTTTATCGCCGCCTTCAGACTTTTCAGACGAAGTACTGCGATCTCCAGGAGCATCAGGCGCCTTCGACGCATCTGAGCTTTGTTCCATTTTCGCTAATTCGCCTTTAGGTACATCAACCGGAGCTGATGGTGGCGCACCGGCCACAGCACTCGTTGTTTGACCTGCAGAAACATACACCGGATTTTGGATCGAACCTCCAGCGCCAGGCGTACCCACCGCCACTTTACCTTCGAAAGTTACAAACTTCGAAGACTTGGTACCGGGGTCATAGGCTGACACGAAGTCTGTTCCGCGAACACCGGCAACGGCAGATGGAGTTTTTACTTGGAACTTATTATCGCCATCATATTTTTGATTCACCTTCGCACGCACTTTACCGTACAACACGTTGATCAAAACATTTTTCTTGTCGCTTTCAGGTCTAAATTCATAACTTTGAATTTGAATTTTTGAATCGGGGTTCACGTTGATTTCGTTACTATCGATCATTACGATTTTCGCCCGTGAGTCTTTACCGGCAATAATAGTGTCTTTCGGTAAAACCTTTTGACCGATCTTGGCTTTGACCTCGGCCCCACCAGCCGCAGGCAGTATGCGTACATCACCTTTTACCACGCGCAAAACACCATGTGTGGCATCTGCTTGTGCTAGCGGAGAGTACACTAATCCTAATATAAGAGGGGTAATTGCAGAAATCGCAATTGAAAATAAACGGTTCATAACCTTCCTCCAAGTCACGTGCTTCTTTGTTTTCTAAATTTTTCTTACTCATTCTTATCGGTTAGTAGAGGCTCGACCTTGATCACTGGTATCAAGATGATACATTTTTAACCGTCTTATTTTGCGATGAGCTTATTGGTCGAATTTTGAGTCGTCGATTGGCTCATAGAAAGATCGATCGAGCTTTTTGCCACCGGCTGTTTTTGAGATATTTTTAGAAATATCGCGATTACTTTTATTTTCCGCGGTGATGCGTATAGGTTCGAGATCAGAGTCAGGTGTCGACATGCCATAGGGGGTGTCGGTGATAATAACTTTGCTTTGATCGCCTTTTTTACCAGCTAAAACGCTAGGTTTGATTTTCTTTTTTGGCGCAGGCGACGAAGGTGCACGCGTAAAGCTGACCGAAACAATCTTCTTTTTACTTTGAGCTAAAGCCTGAGGCGGCGTCATCTGTGTTAATAAAAGGCCGAGTACCAAAATAAAACATTTCATTTTGATTTGTGTTTTCATACTTGATTAAATGTGCACGGTTGGTGCCAACTGCAAAATCTGTTAGGTTCGCCCTAAGTGTTTTTTTTTGAGATCTTCTCAAATTGAATAGTCGAAGTTTTAGATAGCAAAGTTCGTGATTTGACGTTCCAAAAAGTGACGTTTCAGAGTGAAAAGTCTCATTTCACGTCAATCAGCTCCACTGGGTTTTCAAGCTCGTAGGGCTGTGGCTTCGTCACTAATTTTTTAAATTCGTCGGGAGTAATTTTGATTTTCTCCACACCGTCGGGCCACGTAAAGTCATCGGCGGGGTAGCGTGTGGCATAAGCTTTCATAAATTGAGTCCATAATGGTAGAGCCCCGCTCGCACCTGTGAGACCAGTAGGTGTGTTGTCGTCATAACCCGTCCAAGTCACAGTCAGCACATACGGTGTGAAGCCAGTAAACCAAGTGTCTTTGGTGTCACTCGTTGTGCCTGTCTTACCCGCAGCCGGGTGAGTGAAACCCCATAAGCGCGAGGCGCGGGCAGTGCCGGTGAGAAGAGTCTGTTTCATCATGCCAATCAGCTCGGCAACAGGCTGAGGTGAAAAAACGGCTTCGCTTCTCTCGTTAGGCGCTTGGTAGGCGACCTTACCATTCCAATCTTCGGCTGAACGAATATACAGTAAGGGCGTGCGTTGGCCCATACGTGCGACCGTCAGCAAACCGGTAGCGACCTCCCACGGATAAATCTCAAACGCGCCCAAGGTTAGGGAGGGGAAGGCTTTCAACTCTGACACATACCCCGCACGTCGGGCGACATCTATGATGTTCGACAAACCCACTTGCAAACCTAACTTTGCCGTGGCGGCATTGAGCGAATTTTTTAGAGCATAAAATAGTGGCACCACGCCCGCATTTTCTTTGTCATAATTTTGCGGCGACCAGGTTTGACCTTCGTATTTGTGGGAAAAAGACGCGTCATCGATCAACGTCGTGGGGTGATAAGGTTCGCCATTTTCTTGACGACTTTCAAGTGCTGTTAAAAATACAAAAGGTTTCATGACGGAACCAATTTGGCGGTGAGCATCGAGCACGCGATTGTATTGTGTTTTCGTATACTGCCGGCCACCCACAAGCGCCAACACTTCGCCAGTAGCGACATCGACACTGATCAGCGAAGCTTCAATAGATTGCCCTTTACTCGCCTTTAACGCCGCCAATTTCTTATTGTTCTTTTCTAAGTTGATAATGTGCTCGCGCACTTTTTTCTGGGCGATATCTTGTGCCGAGATATCGAGTGTCGAATAAATCCGCAGACCGTTTTCAATATTCAAGCCCAGTTTTTTTAGCTCTCGAAAAATGGCTTGGGTGTAATAAGTGGCCGGTTCAAGCATGCGTGACCCATTGGCCTTCGGGAGCGGCTCGCTTTTCGCCACGATTGCTTTTGCCGCCGTGATCATATTGGTTTCAACCATGCGATCGAGTACAAAACTGCGTCGGTGAGCGGCATTATCACCATTGGTAAAAGGATTATAGCGCCCGGGATTATTGATAATAGCTGCGAGCAGTGCACATTCTGCCAGATTGGTTTCACCCAAAGGTTTAGAAAAATAATATTCACTCGCGGAGCCTAACCCGATCACCTGAAACGGCCCACGCTGGCCCATGTAAACCACATTCAAATAACTTTCTAAAATTTGGTCTTTGTTGGTGTCGAGTTCGAGTAATACCGCCATGGCCAGCTCAGAAATTTTGCGCTTTAAGGTTTTCTCTGGAGTCAGAAAATAATTTTTGATCAACTGTTGGGTGATGGTGCTGCCGCCTTGCGCGTAACGCCCCGATAAAATATTGTGAACAAAAGCACGCGCAAGACCGCTCACACTAATACCTTTGTGATCGAGAAACTGGCTGTCTTCAATGGCGGTCACGGCCTGTAAACATTCAAGCGGCGCATCGCCAATGTTGATGACATTTCTGAGTAGCGGTTCGCCATCGTAGAACTGTGCAAAGAGCGGCGCATTGAGTTCAAACGACGGTACTGCCACGCCATCTTGGTAGAGATAAGAAACAGTCGAGCTAACAGTGGGCGTAACAGGTTCAGTCACTTCAGTTTGCGTTAATCCCATCAATATGGTGTGCGACGTGCGCATTGGCCCGAAAGTGTTTTCTGGCGTACGCAAATAAATACAGCGATCACGTTCGTCAAATTCAGCATCAGGGCCAGAGCCGTTCACCGCAGATTTCATAGAGGCCAAAACTTCGGTGCACTGCCGACTGTCGAGAAACGAAAAGTCGTTGGGTAGTAAAGGCTGATCTTCGAATCGTTCGCGATAACGTAATTGCGTGAGAAGGGATTGCAGTGCATCCAATTTTACGTTTTGTCGCAGTTGAAAGCGCTCGCCTCTGCCGTAAATTTCCACTGGTGGGCGAAACCAACCGTTCTCGATGCGTTTTTGAATGGTATGATTGAGTCGAAAAAGCCACACGATAATCACAATCAAAACGCACGAAAATAAAACTGAAAAAATCTTAAAAAAACGCATCACTTGACATTAAGAGTAAGCCGGCTTTTAGTCAAAGCTATGAAGGTCAGTGATAAGCTTATCAATCGCCTGGTTCAGGCTGTATTTAAAGATCTCAAAGAACAGAACACCATCACGTTCAAAGAAAAAGAAGACAAAGCTGTGCAAAAAGCGTGTGCAATTATTCGTAATGAGTACGCGCGCGAATCGCAGCTCGATCAAGATGTCAATAAAATGATGGATGACCTTGAGCGCCAAAATTCCGGTGAATTTCAGCGCTACAAAATGTTCCCATTGCTAAAAAAGCGTCTGGCAAAAGAGAAGGGGATCATACTCTAATGCTATCAGAAGAAAGACAGACTCACTTTGCCCACCTTATTGTTGATGGAATTTGGAATGACGATCTCGTCGACTACACTGATGAAGATATGGCCCTCAAAATCGCGAAACGGGCCATAACGAAGTTCGTCAAAGAATATGGAGAAATTGATAGCAAAGTCCGCAAGATGGTTGAAACTTTGAAGCGAAATGTGCCAGAAGGATCTCCTGAATGGGATGTCATGTATAGCAAGTACTTCGAAGAAGAGCTTCGTCGGCACGGGGGATAATTGAAATGAACGATTTTTCTGATTCACGTTGGTCTAAAGTGATGAACTTAGTGCTCGCTGTTGGCGCGGGTTTGGTGACAGCGACTGTGCTTTTATTTTTTGCGACACGCGCACAGGCGGGCGACATTGAATGGTCGGGTTTGTATCGCGTCGAAGGTGTGCAGCTACATCACCCGGCTTTAGATTCGGGTACGGGTGTAGGCCGTAACAAAGATTACGGTATTCACACTTTAATTTTGCGTCCCAAAATTGTAGCGGCCGATGGCCTTTACATAACATCACAGCTCAATGTTTTTAATTCTAATGACCCCACTTTAGGTAATCAATTCGGGCAATATTTCGGCAGCGGCTTGGGTGATGGCACTCCAACAAGCGTGAATGATTCAAATGCCACTTCGGAGAGCCAAGAGAGCAGCGACATTAAAGTCACGCAGTTTTACCTCACACATGTGCAAGAGTATGGTTCGTTGATCGTGGGTCGTGCGCCATTGCAATTTGGTTTGGGTGTTACGCACAATGCCGGCCGCGGTTTATTTGATCACTACTCTGATACACGCGATCTTGTCGGTTACAAAATTAGCATGGGCAATTTTTATTTTCTCCCCATGTATGCGAAAATTTCTGAAGGCAATATTAGCGGTCATGATGACGTGAGTGAAGTCAATTTTCAGTTACAATATGAAAATCCCGAGACCGATTCATCGATGGGTTTGTTTTATCAAAATCGTACTAGCTCTAAAGAAGGTAACGATGCTCCTCAAACAGCTTACGATAGCGGTGCTTTGGGTGTGAGCGATGATTTTGGCGCCAAAAACTTCAACGTGTTTTTCAAAAAAGAAACCCCGATTTATAATGTGGGGTTCGAGATCGCTCAGCAAGATGGCAAAACTGGCATCAAAAACTCAGATGGTAAAGAAATTGAGATGAGTGGTTTTGCTTTAGCTGTCGAGTATGAATACCACGCGCCCGAAAGCAAAAATGCTTTCGGTTTAAAAACCGGTTATGTGACCGGCGATGACCCTGACACACTCAACGATTACGAAGGTTTTATTTTTGATCGTAATTATGACTTAGCGATGCTGATGTTTAACCACGGTTTGGGCCAAGCTGATTTCTTGCACACCAAATTGATTGGTCGCACTGATACGCCTGCGGCTCCCCACGGGGCTACAGTGGCTGGCAAACCTGACGTCGAAGCTATTTCAAACGTGACGTACCTTTCGATTTATATGCAACGCAAGTGGCACGATAAGTGGTCGATGGTCACAACAGCAACTACCGGTTGGTTGAATGACACGACTATGGGAGCTGGTGGTGGCACAGCCGCTGCTGATTTAGGCTATGAGTTGGATTTGTCGTTTGTGTTTAAAGCCACCGACAAAATTACTTGGATCAACCAGTTGGGTTATTTGATACCTGGCTCGGCTTGGGAAGGTGACGACCAATTCGACGCTAAAAATATGTATGGTTTAACAACAAAAGCAGCCGTCAGCTTCTAGTGCGCAACTTGTATGCAACTTTGTACGACATCTTTGAAACATCATGAAGGCAACTGGCGACGGCGGTTGCAGGGGCTGGGAGGCAACTCCCAGCCTTTTTATTTGGCGTTAGCCTGCGGGCGATCTGCTTCGTCGTTGTCGAATGTGTACCCGGCTCCTCGGCTACGCCTGCGGGGCCACCCATTCGACTGTGCGACGGGTGCGTACACCCGCCTCCGCGCTCTCTCCTCGGCTCATTGCATCTCATCCCGCCGGCTAACGCCAGTGCGACGACACATAAGATTATTTTTAATTTTATTTTCGCTTAGTTTTTTTTCTTATGCTTTTGCAGATGAAAAGTCTGAGGTGGCGCCATTAGCTGAAGCGGCGGCGCAGGCGTCGGCGAAAATTGAAGCTAAAAGTAAATGGACGAACTTTTTGCCTTATGCCCCTGAAAAAAATGAGTATCGCGCCGAAGTGGGCGGTATGTGGGAGGCCAATAATCTCTACTGGTTGGGCTTTTCTTACGGTCGTCATATGGGCAACTGTGTTTTTTCTGAGAGTCAAAAATGCCAGCAGTTTTTAGACTTCACTGGTGGCATGGGCGGGCGCGAAGCTTATTCTGAAGGTCTTCTGCTCGCCGGTGTACGTTGGCAGTACGTGAGCTTTCCAAATCCTTATTCACCTTCGTTTGGTTTATTCGGCGGCATGATGAATATTCGCGACAACAGTCGTGACCGGCAAGTGGGTGTCTACGGCATGAGCTTAGGCTACACCATGAGCGTGCATGAAAAATTCAATGTCACTTGGCAAACGCGTTTAGGTGGTGGCGATCAGCTTTGGGTGCAAAGCATGCTGACGTTTTCGATGAAGCTCGACAGCTACGTCGATGCTTTTTCAGATCGTATGAAAAAAATCGGCCAAGTCACACTCGAAACCACGGGGAGTGTACTGTCAGCGCCGAAAACATTTGTCGATTGGTTAAGTTCCCCAAAAAAATCGGCGGATTCACCGAACCCGCCGAAAGTGCCTTCGCCTGGTGAATAAAAATTAGCGCGAACGCGACATGCGGCCACCAAGAGAGCTGGCGCCTGAGTTAAACATTGAGTTGCCATTATTATTAAAGTTGTTATTAAAGTTGCTGTTGAAGCTATTGCTGTTGAAGTTGTTATTGAAATTGTTGTTGTTATTAAAAACGGAGTTGCTGTCGTTAAATATCGGACCGCTATTACTAAAGTTATTACCGAATGCGGAGTTGTTCGAACCGAAATCGTCGAAAATCATACCCGTGCTTCGAGCGTAATTGCCGCAGCTGTTGAAGTTTGAGCCCGATCGCATTCCGTTGCTGCCAGGTAAACAGTTGTTGTTTAGTCCAAGGCTCGAGTTAATGCCGCCGAGATTGCCGACGCCATTGCCGAAACCTGA
The DNA here is from genome assembly GCA_043754135.1 of Bdellovibrionales bacterium. Lineage (GTDB taxonomy): Bacteria > Bdellovibrionota > Bdellovibrionia > Bdellovibrionales > UBA1609 > RBG-16-40-8. The sequence continues at coordinate 7,547 of JAYUVI010000166.1, forward strand.
ATTCGAACCATTAAAGCCACCGCCGCCCACGCGCGGTAACGAAGTGATACCGTAGCGAAACGGGCTCGTGCG
>JAYUVI010000167.1:0-2981 GCA_043754135.1 Bdellovibrionales bacterium
TCTTCGATCCCGCCGGCCGCCGGCTGCGGACGCTGCTCGATCACGAGTGGCAGGCCGCCGGCAGCCACCAGGTTCCGGTCGCGGCCCGCGAGTTCAGCCAGTTCACCGCCAACTTTTACGGCAAGTGCATGAAAATCCCAATATCGAGTTACGCGAAAATCATTTCGCCATTGAACTTCTATCGCTGAAAAAAAATGATCCCCGACACTTTGGTCCAGATCGCTGCATGGGCGCGTACGTTCTCGATAAAAAAACTCACGATGTTTACGTACAACGCTCTGATTACACCATCTTAGCCACAGGTGGCGCAGGCAAAGTTTATCTCTACACTTCGAATTGGGGTGGCGCGACCGGCGATGGCATTGCCATGGCGTACATGCTCGGTGCACGCGTCGCCAATATGGAGTTCATGCAATTTCATCCCACGTGTCTCTATCACGCGGACTCTCGCAATTTTTTGATCACTGAGGCCATGCGTGGCGAAGGCGGTGAATTGATCAACGACAAGGGCGAGGCTTTTATGAAAAGTTATCATCCACTCGGCAGCCTTGCTCCACGCGATATCGTGGCGCGCTCGATCGATGCGGAAATGAAAAAATCTGGAGCCGATTCAGTTTATCTCGACATGACTCACAAGCCGGCGGAGTTTGTCAAAACGCGCTTCCCGCACATCTATAAACGCTGCTTACAGCTCGGCATTGATATTACTGATAAACCTATTCCTGTTGTGCCGGCTGCTCACTACTTGTGTGGCGGAGTGATGACTGACATCAATGGCCGCACAGATATTGAAGGACTTTTTGCCATTGGTGAAACCGCTCACACCGGTTTGCACGGCGCCAATCGTCTCGCATCCAATTCTCTTCTTGAGTGTTTAGTTTTTGCGCACAATGCGGCTGCGTGGATCGCGAATCAACACACAAGCTCAACTAAAACTAAACTTTTGTTCAATGAAAACTCGCTCAATAATAATTTAACCGACGAAAAGTTGACACTGCCCACATGGCGCACACTCCCCGTCCCAGAATGGCCCAAACATCAGGGCCAAAACAAAGATGAACTTATATTAGTCTCGCATATGTGGGATGAAATTCGTCGACTGATGTGGGCTTACGTGGGCATTGTACGCACCAATCGCCGTCTCGAACGCGCGCAACATCGCCTTGCCAATATTTTACAAGAGTTCGATGAATATTATTCTTCATTCAAAACTCACCCCGATATTATTGAGTTGCGCAATATTGCTATCGTCGCTGACATCACAGTGAAATGCGCACTCGCGCGGCACGAATCGCGTGGCATTCACTACAATTTAAATTACGCACCTGCTCACGACGGGCAAGGTCGCGACACCATCGTGGCCAAATAAGCCAAACGCTCACATACGAGTGATCACCATCTTCAAATTTAACGACTGAACTTTCGACAGGACCTTAGTCGAGAACTATTTGGTGCGCTTAAGTTTCACATTTTCCAGACCGAAGTCTAGTCCAGGTAAAACACTGGAGGACACGCCATGAATCCAAAATTGAATACAACATTAAGTGCTTACGCCCGCCGGGTGCTGGCCCCAGCTCTATCGCTCATTTTTGTATCTGGACTTTCATCTGGTTGTTCAGAAGACGTCAGTTTCTCCCCCGACCCCACCAATCTACCCAGCGGTGTTGAGACAAATGAAAAATTCACGCAAGGGGCTACCGCTAAGAAAATCGATATTCTTTTCGTTGTCGATAATTCGATGTCGATGGCCGAAGAGCAGCTCAAATTGGGTCAACGCATCTCGAGCTTTCTGTCGCAAATCAATGACATCGACTGGCATATTGGTATTACGACAACCGACGTGAGCAACGGCCGGTATGGGTTAAAAGGTCGGCTGGTTAAATTCGCCGGCACAAACACGAACATACTCACACGCAACACTCCTAATTACGTGAACGCATTTCTCAACACAGTTCAACGTCAAGAGAGTGTGAATTGCGGTGGAGAATGCCCGTCAGGTTCCGAGCAACCTTTAGCTGCAGCCATCATGGCGATGAATTTACAAGGCACTACCAATAGAGGGTTTTTTCGTGATGGTGCCGATTTAGGCGTGATGATTTTGTCTGACGAAGATGAAATGAGTGCCGGCCCTCGCCCGGGCCATAGTCCTCCTCCATGGGCGACACCAGCAGAATCAGTTTTACGTGCAGCCGAAAATATTTGGAGTGGCGAAAAAAATCTCGTCGCTTATGGCATGGTGATTAAACCCAATGACGTAGCTTGCTTAAATGCACAGCCCAATGTTGGTCATTACGGCACCTTTGTTGCTTCACTTGTGCAACTGACCAATGGCGTCCTCGGCAGTATCTGCCAAGAGGATTACGGTACGCAACTCGGTCAAATTGGCAATCACGTGCGCCAGTTGCTTGATTACATCCAGCTGCGCTCAGCGCCACTCGCGGAATCTGTTCTCATTCAATTTACACCGGCGCACACCACCACATGGGTGGTTCGCGGCAAGCGCATTTACTTCGACACACCACCACCAGAGGGAACGGTCATCGAAGTCGGTTACACAGTGAAATGATTTTGCAACTTAGAAAACAAAACCCAAGGGGGGTAATATGAAACAACAAACGAAAATAACAGCTGTGGCCATCACAACAGCAATCTCCATGCTGATGGTTACGGGTTGCGGTGAAGAATTCTCTTCGAATCCCACGAAAGTATCTGCCGATAGCGCTCTCGATAAAATTGACGAGGGTGACGACATCGTGGTCGACCCAGCAGTGCCGAAATGCCAGGTTGATTTTGCCGACTATAAAATGAACGCGGACTTACTCGCTTTCGAATTGCAAAATAAAAAATTGAGTTTCGGTTTTAATTTAGCGGCAAAATTCTTTCAGGCGCTAGGCGCGAAGGTCGAAATTAAAAAAGGCAATATGGCAGGCAAGGTCGAGCTTGTGGATGATCTAAACGCCAATTACATCGTCGGCAGCAGC
>JAYUVI010000168.1:0-2393 GCA_043754135.1 Bdellovibrionales bacterium
GTAAGCGCTTCATGAACCTGTTTTGATTTAAAATTTTCAAAAATTTAAACTGACCTGCATAAAAACAAATCAACCAGGAGGTCAGAGTTGAATCATAAAACAAATTACGAAGAACGTGCGAGATGCTGGCGAGAGATTATTGTCAGAGCCCATGAGCACCCGGTGAGTTGCCATGCCTTCTGCGTCGAAGAGGGCATATCGCAGGCATCGTTTTACAGTTGGCGCCATAAATTATCGAAGGGTACTGATCAAGTGGATTTCAAAACGCCACTGCGACTGCCTTCGGTGTTTGCTGAGGTTCGAGTTGCAGAGCGTCTGTCATCGATCAGTCAGGGGTTGTCGATTGATTCGAAGTGGCTCGCCGATTTTGTACTACACTTGCATGGGGGTGTGCGATGAGATCGCCAAAAGACTTCGCGAATATTTTTATCCACAAGGATCCTGTGGATATGCGTCGAGGGATTAATGGTCTTTCAGATATTGTGTCTTCAGTCGAGATGGGTGATTTATCAGGGCGCAATTTATTTGTGTTCTGTGGTAAGCGGCGCGATTCGATCAAGGTTTTATATTTTGATCGCAGTGGGTTTTGCCTCTGGCAGAAGAAGCTCGATGTGGATAAGTTCCCATGGCCGAAGAAACATGTGGATAAAATAGTAAATTTAAGTGCCGAGCAATTTTCGTGGTTACTTGAGGGCTACGATGTTTGGAAGATGAAGCCGTTTGCAGAAATAAATTTTGAAAAAGTAAGTTGAAATTATTTAAATCTTGCTTCAATGTGAGCCTCGATGTTGAAGCAAGAATCAATTTTTTCACCAGAAATAAACTCAATCGAGCAACTGCAAGGTGCCCTCTTGCAGCTTAAGAAAAAAGATGAATTGATTGAGAAAAAAGATAAATTGATTAATCAATATAAGCAAAATATTGAATGGTTAACGGAGCAGCTTGCGACGTTAAAGCGGGCGCAGTTTGGTAAAAAATCTGAGAAGTGGGAGTCTAAAGAGCAGATTGTTTTTAACGAGATTGAAGCTGAGGCGAAGAGCGCGGATTCGGCCGAAGAAGATGAGACCGATAAAACAACGACCGACATTACAGTGGCTGGGCACACGAAAAAGCGAGGTCATAGAAGACCATTGCCTCAAAATCTACCTCGTGAAGAGGTAGAAATTGAATTACCACCTGATGAGCAAGTGAGTGAAGACGGCACAAAGTTAAAAATAATTGGTTGGGAGACTTCTGAAAAATTAAAATATGTACCATCAGCGTTGACGGTCGTTGTAACTAAGCGAGCGAAGTATGGCGTTGACAGTGGTGATTATGTTAAAACAGCGCCACAAGAACCTGCAATTATACCTAAAGGTATCGCAACACCTGAGCTACTAGCGGCAATTATTGTATCAAAATATTGTGATGGGTTACCGCTCTATCGGCTAGAAGATATTTTTACTCGCCATGGGGTTGATCTCAGTCGTGGCACGATGGCGCGTTGGATGGTGCAAGTGGCTGAGGCATTAATGCCAATCCGAAATGTTTTATCTGATCGGCTTCTGGCCTCATTTTATGTGGCTTGCGATGAAACAGCGGTTCAGGTTTTAAAAGAGAATGGTCGTAAAGCTGAAGACAAGTCGTGGATGTGGGTGAGGTCGGTGCCATTTGGTGAGAAAAAAATAGTTCTGTTTGATTATAGTCCTTCGAGATCTGGGGTTATCGCGTCTGAGTTGTTTGCTGACTATCGTGGGTTCATTCAGTGCGACGGGCTAAATGTGTATAACGTTTTAGAAAAAGAACATGTCACTCGACTTGGTTGCGGCATGCATGCACGGCGCCGTTTTGAACAAGCCGCAATCGATGGTGCAAAAACGGGTAAAAGCCTTGGCGAAAAGGGTCTTCTTTTATTTAAAAAGCTCTATGATTTAGAAGAAGAAATCAAAGATAAGCCCTCCGATGAGAGATATCGAATTCGATATGAAACAGCACTACCAATCTGGCAAGAAATAAAAAAATGGTCAGATGAAAATCACTCAAAAGTACCGAAGAAAAGCAAAATCGGAAATGCTTTTTTGTATCTGATAAACGAATACGAATATCTGATTGGGTATTTAAAAGACGGAAGACTCAATATTGATAATGGTTTTACAGAACGAGCGATTCGAAAATTTGCGATTGGTCGCAACAATTGGATGTTCTCAGATACGGTCGATGGCGCCAATGCCAGCTCGCTGCTTTATAGTCTTATCGTGACAGCAAAAGTAAATGGCGTCGATCCGTATCGCGCCATGGTTAAACTTTGCACCGAAATACCAAAAGCCAAGACCCTTGAAGATTATGAGCGGCTCGCCGAAATCATCCTAGTGCCAGAAATTAAATCTGACAAAACAGGTTCATGAAGCGCTTAC
>JAYUVI010000169.1:0-7235 GCA_043754135.1 Bdellovibrionales bacterium
GGTTGATATATGCGTATTTGCGCGGTTCTTCTTGCTCGATCATCCCTGCTTCGAGAAGGGCATCGAGAAAAGTTTTAGCGCTGCCATCACCAATGGGGATTTCTGGACCATCTAATTCAATAATCAAATTATCAATACGAAAAGCGGCAAGAGTCGACAAACAATGTTCGATTGTTGAAACCGAAAAATGCGGGCCCGAAACTGTGGTCGCGAGTTGTGTGGCGGCCACGTGGCTCACATGGGCTGAAAGTGCAGGTCGGCCGGGCAGATCTGAACGCACAAAAAATACGCCCGTGTTTTGTGGAGCCGGGCAAAATGTCAGCTTAGACGGCTTGCCGGTATGCAGCCCAACGCCGTTGACTTCGACACGCTTACGAATGGTTCTTTGCAAAAACATATAGTGCCCAAGATAGCATATGTTCAAGCATTTGAAATGCAGTTTGTTCAAAGTGGCCAGCGACGTTTTTCGGCCCCGACCAAGGGTCTTGAGCGGGCCGACCTCGCGTTTTGTAGGGTACGACTTACGAGTGGTTTGCTTATTCAAGACTCGTTTTGAGATGGCTAAATACCGACCTTCACTACGTATGGGAGAGGTACAAAAACCACACCACGGTTTAACGAAAATGCTCAGACTATGGAGAGCTGCACTTCGCGGTTGCGCTGTACTTTCGGCACTAGCGAACCTTATGGGTTGTGCGTCTTCGGATCGTCAGGTGGCCTCGTCAGATGATTCTGAAGTCAGCGTGCAAAGCTACGCACACCCGGCGACTGTCGTGAACGACAATTTTCAAGTGAATCGCAAAATGCCAGATCACCCGGGTACTCCTGGTGCGGTATTTTTCTTCAAGCGTTGCAACATGGCGGGCGATGACCTGCCTCGGTCACGAACGGTTTATGATTGTAGCAGCCCATAAGTCTGAAAGCTGCGTGAGCGCTATCGCTGACTTTTTAAATGCTGTGCCCATCACTCGTCGGCGACATAATCAAACTCAGATGTAAATACTTTGAAAAAGGGTGTGTCGATTACGTGTGGCGTTGGAGCGTTTCTCTCCCGAAGCGGGATTTTAAACTGCACGCCAATGATATCTTTTTGCATAATTAACACATGCGATAAACCGTGAGAGTCGTCTGATTGAAAGACCGCGGGATGCCACTTCTTCAGAAAACCAGTCAAATCTAGAGGTTGCGGCCCCCACCCGTACACCATGTCACCAGTGATGCCATACGGAACCCAAATACGTGATTGCCCTCGAGGCGCGAGCACTATCTGTGACAAATGCAACTGTTCAAGCCGAGTCTTTGAGTAGGGGTAGCTACCCCAGCAATCCATATAAAAAGTAATTGTACCTGGCCGGATTTGACTCAAAACTGTTTCAACGTAATCGGCGCGATAATCAAAACGGCCCGACTCAAAGACTTCGTTCAACCTTTCGAGCATGGTGAACACAAAGTGACGGTAGGCATTCATACGCTCTTCAGCGCTTGGGTAAACTTGAGTCAGAATTCGTAAGTCCATTTGTAAAGCATGGGCTAATAGGCCTGTATCTGCATAACGAAATGCGGGGTCTAACTTAATTTCATACATGACCCCTTTCTCGCCCAAATCTTGATACAAAATTTCGAAGAGCTCATCCACGGGCTTCGACTTTAGTAACTCGCGGGCCTCGCCCCAGTAATCTTGCTTATTCACTGAAATCACGTGCGCTTTATTTTTGTAAGCGAGCTCTAAGCCCGCGTACCCTAAACCACTGCCGGCATCAAAAACCACATCATCGGGACCGATTTCGTCAGGATTAAATTTCAACTTTTCAGAAACTTCATCTAAGAGTCGATCTCGCGTTATAGTGTAGTCATCACGATCGGTCGCCGCGTTGGTATTGTGTTCAAGTTTACCAGCGATGGCCGTGAGGCAGTCGTTACCCACCGAGAATACATCGGGTGCTGCGTAGGTGGTGCTCGCTGTATAAAAAGCAGCCAGCACGCTCAAAATTGTCGCCAGTTTTCGCATCATAAACGCCAAAGTGAAATCCATTGCAATTGATTAGTGGAATTGACTTATTGCAATTTCAGCACCGAGTTGAGCTGCGACAAAAGTGACGAATGGAATCACCTATACTTTGGTGTCAATTCTCTTCAAATGTTCAATGGCTATTGCGGTGATCATGCGACCGCGCGGGGTTTTTTGCAGCAACCCTTCTTGAATTAAGAAGGGCTCGTAAACCTCCTCGATGGTGTCGGCCTCTTCGCTTAAAGCCGCCGATATAGTTTCAATACCTACAGGGCCACCGCCAAATTTTTCGTGAATGAGCAAAAGAATTTTACGATCCATTTGGTCTAAGCCCATGGGGTCGACTTCAAGCTGCTCAAGGGAGTATTTCGCTAAACGCGTGTCGATATTGCCATCACCTTTCACCTGAGCATAATCGCGCACGCGGCGAAGTAAGCGATTGGCAATACGAGGCGTACCGCGACTGCGACGAGCCAGTTCTTCAGCGCCATCGCCTTGCAAGGCAATCCCGAGCAATTGACTCGAACGAGTAAGGATCGCCATTAGTGAGGCGCGATCATAAAAATTCAAACGCTCTAAAATACCAAAACGATCTCTGAAAGGAGCTCTCAGTAAACCCGCGCGAGTCGTGGCGCCAATCAAAGTAAACGGGGCGAGTTTAAAACGCATGCTGCGCGCGCCTAGACCATCACCGGTTATAATATCGAGAGCGAAGTCCTCCATAGCACTGTAAAGATACTCTTCGACGTCTTTTGACAGGCGATGAATTTCGTCAATGAACAAAATCGAATTCGGTCGAATGCTCGTTAAAATTGCGGCGAGATCACCTTTGCGATTCAGCGCCGGACCCGAGGTGATTTTCAATTCGACTTCCATGTGGTGAGCAATAATGTGCGCGAGTGTGGTCTTACCCAGACCGGGCGGGCCGCAGAGCAAAGTGTGGTCAAGCGGTTCACGTCGGCGTTTCGCGGCTTCAACAAATACAAGAAGTTTTTCTTTCACTTTCTCTTGTCCAGGGAATTCCGAGAACGAACGCGGGCGCAAACTATTTTCGATCTGCGCGTCTGATTCTAATTTGTCGTTGTCAATCAGCCGAAAATTTTCGTCGGTCTGTTTCTCGATATCTTCCATGCGTACTCCTTAAAACGTGCCGGCCAACTGGGCCAGGCCACGGCGCAGCCCTTCTTCGAAGTCCGTCGTGGGCTCCATTTTTTCGACAACTTTTTCCACGTCTTGCATTTTAAAACCCAGGTTGACAAGCGCTGAAGTGATATCAGGGCGTGCACTGAACACCACTTTCGCTTTTTGTTCTTCGGCTAATACAAGTTTGCCTTTTAATTCGAGCACAATCTGCTCCGCCGTTTTTTTACCAACCTTTGGCAGCTGCGAAAGACCTTTCACGTCGTTATCTTCGATCATTTGCACGAGGGCATTCAGCGGCGCCCCTGAAAGAATTTTCATCGCCACTTTGGGGCCAATGCCGCTCACTTTGTTGAGTGATAAAAATAGCGCCTTTTCTGCGGTTGAAGTAAAACCAAAAAGTATCAAAGCGTCTTCACGCACGTGAGTGTAAACCCAAACTTGCGCCGTGCTTTGCTGACTCAAAACTGCTTGGGTATGAGTCGACACGTGCAGCTCGTAGCCCACGCCACGCACATTAAGAATAACAGTGTCATCATTTTGCGCCATTACAGCGCCTTGCAAAAAGGCAATCATGTTTGACCTCGCTCAATCATTTTTCAAACTTCACTTTCATTTGACTGACCATTTGACTGACCATTTGGCTGGGCACTTAATTGGCCATTTTGGCGACTAATTTGCCGATTTTGTTGCCGCAGCACTTGCGCCACTTCGCGCTCGCGGCTGTGGCAAACGGCCAAAGCTAAAGCATCGGTCGCATCCAACTTGGTAGTTTGCACACGCAGAAGATTGGTGACAACAAAATGCACTTGTTCTTTGGTCGCTGCGCCACTACCTGTCAGCATTTTTTTTGCAAAGCGCGTGGCATATTCGGCTAAGTGCAAACGATTTCGCCCTGCCATCGCAAGCACTACTCCGCGTGCATGACCCAGTTTAAAAGCGCTATCAGCATTGCGGCCTAGAAAAACTTTTTCAACCGACATTTCGCTGGGCTTAAATTTTTCGATAATCAATTGCAGTTCGTGCATAAGGAGTGAAAGGCGTTCCGCCAGCGGCTGCTTTTCTCCAAGCACAATCACGCCATGGCCAAGGCAAGCGCGCGTGACACTCGAAGAGCTTTGCAAAGCCTGCGAATTCACCACTCCCCAACCTGTAAAACGTGAACCAGGGTCGATGCCTAAGATGATCGCCAAAGTTGAACCCTTTCTTCAAGAAATCCGGCTTGGGTTATTGAACACCCTATTGAATTCGAATTCAATAGGTGTCACCATGAAGGCGTGGATGAAATCAGCCCGGAATTCATAGAGCGCTATCAAAAGCTTTACGAGCAAGACCCGCGCTCGCGTATTTTTGCTCCACTGGCCGATGCTTACCGCAAAAAAGGTTGGCTCAAAGAGGCCCGCGACATGGCCGAAAAAGGCGTGAAAGATAACCCGGAATTTCCCGGCGGGCGCGTTGCGTTAGGTCGCATCTACATGGATGACAGCCGCTACCCCGATGCCGAAATGCATTTTCGTAAAGCCGTCGAACTCGCTCCTGAAAGTGTTCTGGCTTATCAACTGCTAGCGGAAACTTTTCTCCGTTTGAAAAAAACTAAAGAGGCGCTCAAAGCCTACAAAATGTTGCTTTTTATGAACCCCGAAAATGAACGCGCGGCCAATGCGGTTCGTAAGCTCGAAGCCCTCACGGCCGATGAATACGAAGATGACCTGTTCGCCATGAAGCCTTTAAAAACCGCAGTGGCGGAGTGGGATAACGTTGAACTCGATTTTGGCGACCCCAAAGATGCAAAAGCACCGCAAAGTTCGGCACAAAAAGAGAAGCATAAAAAGCAAATTTATCTTGATCGTATCTTGTCACTTGCCGATGCGCACATTGTTCGCAATGACGTCGATCGTGCACTCGACGCTCTGAATGAAGCTGAACGCCTTTTTGGGCCGCAGACTGAGATCGTCAAACGCCTGAAATTGCTTCACGAACGTCAACTGGATACTCTTGTCGTACCGAAAAATGTGAGTGAAATTAACAAATCCACCCCATCGAAAAGCGCTGCACAACTCGATAACCAAATTGAGTTCTTGCAAGATCTGCTACAAAATATTAAAAGTCGCGCTAACTCATTGTAAAAAACCAATAACGAACAGTATTGACGAGGCTTTTTCTATGCATGAAACCGCAGACTTTCGCAAAGGCTTACACATTTTAGTTGATGGCGACCCCTACACGATTGTTGATTTTCAACACGTTAAACCTGGCAAAGGTAACCAATTCACACGTACGAAATTACGCAATTTGCTGACCGGCCAAAACATTGATCGCACCATTAAATCAGGCGAAAAATTTGGTGAGCCTGATATTCTTTTCAAAGATATGAATTTTCTGTACAAAGACGACACCGGTTACGTTTTTATGGACCCATCTGACTATAACCAAGTGGCGCTCAATGCGGATGTTGTTTCTGACGGCAAAAATTACCTCTTAGAAAACCTATCAGTGAAAGTTTGTTTTTATAATGACCGCGCTGTTGGTCTAGAATTCCCCACCTCGGTGAACCTGAAAGTGGTTTCTACTGAACCTGGGTTCAAAGGTAATACTGTGACAGGCACTTATAAGCCCGCCACTCTCGAGACAGGCCTCATTGTACAAGTTCCATTGCACACAAATGAAGGCGATTTATTAAAAATTGATACGCGAACTGGCGAGTACAAAGAGCGAGTCAATCTGAAATAGTCGTCGCTAAAAAATCACAAAAAAAAGCGTTCTAAAAAACTGGATTGTGCCTTAAGCCTAGTGCATGACATTAGCGCTCCTTTTAGAAAGAAAAACTCAATATAATAAAAGGGTTATGGCCACAGAAAGCTTCGAAGTGGTGCTGCGCGATTTGCTACTCAATGAGAGTGACTCAAATCGTTTGGCCGGCACAATTCTACGTCGTTTACAGAATGAATCGCCTAGCGCTAGCGAGATGCACGCGTTTATCAATTTTTTGATTCACGCGGGTTACCGACAATCGGTGGTCAATATTCTTGCTGAACTTTTTCAAGCGCAACGACCGGTGCCACTCCTTACCTTCAGTCACGTGCTTTACCGTTCAGGCTTTCGCCCTAACCACGTATTTCTCCAACATCTTTTGCAAGCTAATGATCATCAAAAACCAGCCGAACGCTTGCCTCACTTTTACCCTTGGGAGACTCTTGAGCCCCAGCTGAAAGCGATTCGCCAAAACACCATCACTCACCTCATTAAAACCCAAGGTGACCGCAAGCAACGCCTGTTAGAAAAACTCGAGTACCTGCGCAATAACCGCATGATTGAAGAAGAAGAAAAGTTGCTGCGAGATTTGGTGCAGATGTACCCTGAGGAGCAAACTCTTCTGCGCTCACACGAAGATTTTTCTGAACGTTGGGCGCGTAATGTTTTGAGCCGCAATCAACGCGAGAATTATGATTGGAGTGATCTTGAAATCGCACCGAAGCTGTCACCGGCACTAAGTTCTCTCGTCACGGTTATGGCTGAGGCCATGTTGAAAGTGGCACAAAAGAAACCCGATATAGCGTATAACCTAGCCGTGGGTTTATACATGATGGAGCAGTACGAACATGCGGCCGAGGTTTTACAATATGCGCCAGTGTCGCCGGCGGCAGATTGGTTGCAGCTTGAAGTGATGTGGCGATCACGGCGCTATGTGGAGTGTTTAGATGCCATCGCTACCATAGAAAATCGTTATGCTGAAGACCCTGAAACAGTTTTCGGCGCGACTTATTATCGGGCACTCACTTTAAACGGATTAGGTCAACGTCACGTCGCCACACAGCTTTTGAAAAGTATTGTGCATATTCGGCCACATTATCGTTCGGCGCATTCGCTACTGCTCAAGTGGGGTGGCTCGCCATGAGAAAAAAACTGGCGCACATCAAATCGAAAATGCCAGCTAGTCTACTCTTACAGTGGAAGCGCCTTTTGTTGATCACCTTATTGTTGGCCGGCACGGTTTTTATGACCAGTTTTTTCAAACGTTATCATTTACCTAAAATAAAAAAATGGATTTTGAGCGAAGTCGAAAACCAAAGTCAAAAACACTCCCCCA
>JAYUVI010000170.1:0-4413 GCA_043754135.1 Bdellovibrionales bacterium
TTGAACAGCCAGCCGATGATCGGGATATCACCGAGGATCGGCACTTTGGTGACGTCTTCTTGTTCCGAATCTTGCATCAAGCCACCGAGAACTGCTGTGTCGTTCGAGTTCACCACGACATTGGTTTCAATCGAACGAGTTGAAAAAACCAAGGAGTTGGCGCTCGCGGTATCACCCACTGTGAGCGATTTATTAATCTGCTTAATTTTTTGATCGATTTTCATTCTCACGGCATCAGTGTCAGGGCTAATGAATGGAGTGATCTTAAGTTTCAGCGTCAAATCTTGGCGTTCAGTGGAATTCGTGACCGTGCTGTTTGTGGTTTGTGTTGAATTGCCCACGGGTACGTTATCACCGACTTCGATTGTCGCGTCTTCGTTATCGAGTGCCGTGATTTGTGGAGTCGACAGCACGTTACCGCCAGCATATTTTTTAATAAACTTAATGAGGCCCAACAGGCTCGGCACTTTAATGGCCGGGGAGTCGCCTACTTTTACATCGACAAGACCACCTTTACCAAAACCTAAAGTTAAGCCAGAATCTTTCGTCGGGTTCAAAAGATCTTGCACGCTATCAGCCGTCGAAAGTCCGGCGCGGCCTATACCATTCGTGCCCTTTTGAAATTTGTAGTAATTAATCCCCCATTCGTTCGAGTCTTCAGCTGACATCTCCATGATGATCGCTTTGACGAAAACCTGATCGCGAGGCACGTCGATTTTCGCGAGAATCGCGCGCACGATCTCCCAGTCTTGTTTCGACGCTGTAATGATTAAGTTGTTGTTGTCTTTATCAGACGCCACTTTTACATCGCCGCCAAAAACCGCTTGGCTGGGTGGCGTAGGCGCCCCGCTGCCAATGCCCACAGGAGCATTACCAGCACCTTGCGCTTGGTTTTTAGTCTTTGTACTTTCAGTCGCAATCCCGTTCAACACGTTCGCGATTTTTTCTGATTCACCATAGCGTACGTAGTAAACCCACACGCCGCCGCCGTCTTCTGGGCGAATTCTAAAATCGAGTTTCGCCACCAGACCGCGAATACGCTCAATACCAGCGTCGTTACCGACAACGATAATCGAGTTCGTACGTAAATCGGGTATAACGAGCGAGTAGTTAGCCGCACCAGAGCCAGATGAGCCACCCGTGCCAGGGCCTGAACGAAAACGTGGAATACCCGGGTTGAATTGATTGGTTTTCTTGTCACCTTTGTTAATGATTTGATCGATCAAGTCGGCGATATCTTTCGCGCGAGCTTGTTTGATCTGAATCACAACGAGTTTCTCTTCAAAGCCCGGTACGTCGAGCTGATTAATGATCGTGGTGATTCTCTCTACGTTTGAACCTAAGTCAGTCACGATGAGCGAGTTAGTGGGAGCGTAGGGTGTGATATCGCCGGATTGGTTAATCAAACGACCCAAACTCTTCTGCACTTCTTCAGCGGTGATGTATTTCAGTTTGATAATTCTTGTGATCAACTGATCGCCGTTGGGGAAGTAGCTGCCCGAGTACGTATCGATGTTTTCTTTAGTGGCATCTTGAATTCGGCGAATTTTTAAAAAGTTACCGCTCGGCACGATGGTGAAGCCGTTCATCGCAAGTGCTGTTAAGAAAGCTTTGTACGCTTCGGCCACAGTGATTTGGCTGGGCGCTATGATCGAAATTTTGCCCGATACACCTTTATCGAGAATAAAGTTTTTGCCAGTGAGTTTACTGATGGCTTTCACGATTTCTGAAATATCAGCGTTCGGGTAATCGAAGCTCTCAATGAGGTTTGGAAAGTTCTCATTGGTGATGTCTTCTGGGAACGCCTTGGCAAAAGTCGTGTCACCCTTAGCTGACTTGATGGTGCTTGATGGCTTGGGTTCTCCACCACTGCCTGGGCGATTGCCGCCGAAACCACCGGGGCGATTTTGGGCCGAGCCCGGGACCACCGTAAAAAATACCGTGAAAAATACCGTAAAAAGTACGGTGAAGAACGTGAGCGATAAACCTACAGACAGTAAAACAGCTTTCAACCGTTTCATTTCGTGCACTCCTTTGCAAACCTAACTCATCAAACGCACCATTCGTGGCGCGGTTCAATCACTGAATCGTATAATTAAAACGCTCTTCACGCCCGTCGCGATCTACGCCGAGCTGCACGTTGTTTGAAGATTTAAGAACGTTGTACATCTCCATAGCTTTCGTGGGTGAATTCACCGGCTCATTGTTCACGGAGCGAATCATATCGCCCACTTTGAAGCCGAGTTTTTCATAAATGCTATTGGGTTGAATGTTCACAAAGCGAAAACCTTCGACGCCGACGCCGTCAGGTGAAAACACGGGCTCCATACGCGCTTGTTGTAAGAGCGACGACAAATTCTGTGTCAGACTTTCGAGGTCGGTGCGCTTGATTGAGAAATCAAATTTGCCGCGTTGCTCGATAACGTCGCCGTTGGTGGGCGCGGCCGCTTGTAAGCCGAAATTCAAAACCGCGTCGTCGGGGATTTCAATATATTCAGGGCGACGGTTGTTGAGATTGATAAACGTTAATTTCTTACGCTCGATGAGTGTGACTCGCGCCATGCTTTCGATCTCTTCGTCGACTTTGTAAGAAGCCGACATACCTTTGCTCGTAATGCTCACGGTGGCGATCGACATTTTCGGATTGAAATGCACGATGGTCCCAAGGAGTTGAATCGGGAGTTGCGAGAGCACCGCCGGGCGAGTCATGTCTTCGTCGCCATCTTTAGCGCCGAGGGGTGCAGGTATTACACCATCCTCGTTAAAAATATTGCGATCAGTGATGACATTGTAATCAGCAATGTTTTGAATTTTCATGCGCGGCCCGCGATCCGGTTTTATGGGCGGGGCTTTTGATGGTAACATCATAGGGCGTACGTACAGCAGACCGAGGTCTGATGAAATGTAGCCGATAAAAATAGCTAAAATAAAAACGTAGTATTTTTCGAGCGGCGGTCGAGCAGACGCGCCTTTAAAAACTCTGCGAAATGTTTGCAATTTTTCTAAGATACCCATCTTTTTTCAGTGTATCAGACGCTTTTCGTCAGCGGCAAAAGTTAAAAACCAGACTCGCCATTGAGCCAACCAGACGAATGTCTGGTCCAGTTTATTAATGAGTGAATTTTTTCACTCATGGGATCTGATTATTTCGTCTAATAGCATTGGTTATGACCCGGTTTGTTAATTTCAACTGTCGCTGCATTTTATTCACCGTAAATTTTTTAACTTATTCCATTCTGGCACTGAGTTCGAAAGCGCTGCCATCTGGCGATTGTTTTCGTTCGGCACAGCGATTGCTCTAACGAAACATGAGTTCGGGAAGGGACTTTTTGCGAGGAGGGTACAAGTGGAAGATATTTTAGTGTTCGGTGGGAATAACTCACTGGACTTCGCCGAGGTGCGATTTAACGTCTTGAGAATACCAGAAGTGAGTATGAGGCTTGAAGAGGCTCAGCGCATTTGGGATAAAATTTCGGGTGCGAGCTTTAGCTTTCAGCACTTTCTCAATTCAGAAGACCATGCGTTCTTTAACAATATCAACTTGAAAACGCTGACTTTGGCGGTGGTTCAGGTGGGGTTGTATGATCGCTACGTCAAAAACTTTCGTCAGCCACAAATTATTGTTGGCAATGTCGAGAACGAGTCAGCGGCGCTAGTAGCGGCTGGTAAGATTTCGCTGACGGAGTTAGTGGAGCGCAGTCAGGCTTGCGGGTTGACTCGTCCGATGGCGCCACTGTTTGTGGCCAGCGACGACTTGATCTTAAATGGTCATAGTTTGCCGCGCTTTCAGGCTTTCAAGCAGCAGAAAGAAGGCAACAAAGTGACGTACGTAGCGCAATCCGAGCCACGTATGAATTTGCAAGAGATTCTTGACCGCCAAGTTGAGAGCTTCGATGTACGCAAAATCATACACGTTGGTCCAGGCATGCTCGAAAAATCTGCGGTACAGAATTTCGAGATGCGCGAGCTGCAAATTTTGGAGTCGATCGATCTTGACCCCATGTTGGGTTGGTTTTGGTCAGCTTCGAGACGAACAGCCGCAAGCGCTTGAAAGTCAGCGGGTGATGACCCTGAAGCTGCTGTCGAGTAGCTTCGGGGGTCAGATTTTTGTCGGTCAGCTTCGGGGAGCCGGGTTTCTGTGGGGCGGCTTTCGGGAGCGGCTGTCAGCGAACCTGGGTGTCGGTTTAAATAACCGTCCTTCGTAAAACCGCGTGTCTGCGTTCAGTAGTCGCCGTCTAAAAACTGCGTGTCGGTCAGTTTATTTTCTCACATGTTAACTAGGGCGCGCTGCCAAATGCCGGCCGCAGGCCAGGCATTTGTTGCCCGCGGATAGTTGATTTATCCACAGATTTGCAGCTTTTTACTGATCTCTGTTGTGGATAACTTTTCGGTTCAATCATATTTGTTTGCAAA
>JAYUVI010000171.1:0-4291 GCA_043754135.1 Bdellovibrionales bacterium
GTACGGCACTACCGGTACTTTTGTATTGGTCGCGTGAAAGGTCGATACGGTATTAGATCCGCGAAAAGAAGTGTCTATGATCACGTCTTGCGTCGACAGCACACCGTAATTCCCACCATCAGTATCAATAACGGCTTGCCATCGTCCATCCTTCGCAATCAGATACCCACCTATAAGAATACCACGTCCTTTACTGAGCATTTTGAGAGACGGTCGCGGTACGTGCTTTGAGTCGTTTACCAGCGTATGTACACTCAGCTGCAATTCGCCGTCTTCATTGATAATCCAATTGTAAGTGTATTCAGATTTTAAATTGCGCATCATCGTGGTGCTGGGCGGTTCATTCGCCATGCGATAATAAGCGTCTATTTGTGAACTCTCTTCTGGATAAATCTTTGTCGACGCCTGAGTGATAAATAAGGCATACCCAGAAGACGGGATCAAATTGCTTCGATCAGAAGTTTCTTCACTAAACATTATCGGAAGATTCACCCGTGCAAAAGCCTGTTGAACCGCACGAGCATTCGGCGCGATTCTTTTTTCAAAATCTGCTGCCACGCTCGCACGTACGCTTTCTTGTGTTGATGATGACTGTATAGATAAAAGCTCTTTCGTCGTGAGCAAACCCACTAGTGTTTTATCTTGCTGCGGAACAATCCACTCGGCCAATACCTTGAGGTCACTTCGATCTAAATCAATATCGAGAATGCGGGCCGATACATATTGGGATGCAAGTTCAGGTTGAAACTGAAAATATCGAGCACTACCTAAGCGCTGTAAAACACCACTCCCATTGTTAGGGCTCGAATTGTATCGAGCTAACTGCTGCTCTTGTCGCGGCACTAGCGCCTGCTGAGCGTTAAGCAATTGCGGTTGATTGAGTGCACGGCCATAGGCCTCCAACTGTTGCATCACCATGGCCTGCGAGGTCAACGCTGGTAGTGACGATCTTGTTGCTTGCAAATCACTACTCCCCGGCCCGCCACCGCCGATGCGTAAGATAAGGCTGTTGGAGTCAGGGTTATCGGCCGCAGTAAAGCCGGGCAGCTGCGAAAGTGGGGTACCCTGCCAGGGTGTGTACCGAATTTCAGTTTTAGATAAATGACCTTGGCGCTCGACTGTACCGAGGGCGGCGTCAATACATGTATGGGGCTGCACTGGAGTGACAAAATTCGGCTGTGCAAAAGCCCAATTTTGTAAATTTAACACGACTAGAATAGTCGCCAACTGCGCTGGGCTGAATCGCATATTACTCCTCAAAAATAAGGCATTTGAACAACATGTGCGAACGCAGATAGAGCAATAGTTATGCCCCACATTAAGCTTCGTGTTTGCGCAGGCCGTGGCATGCTTTCTGCTCTTGGCTGTCTTCTAAACTTGTTGTTGGCTTGGCGGCGAACCTTATATGAAAATTCGAAAACTGAATTTGCTAACGACCTTCACAGTGTTTTTTTACCTTTCAGCCAAAGCCGACTTCAACTCTGAATTTAGTTTGCTCAGCGAGAAAAATACCGGTTCGCCCTTGGGCAAAATCTATCTCATTGGCACTTACCACGAAGACGTGACCGAGACAGCGGCCACCGCTACCGCTGATCTGACAAGAATTGAAAGTTGTAAACGTGGCTACGTTGAAATTATCAACTCTTTCAGTCACGAACTCGATATTGTTTTAGACGAAAGCCTTCGTTCGCCTATAAATCAAATGACCCCGTCAAATCACATCGTACGCCAGAACATTCAAGGTCAGACCGTGCACACACGGTTTAATAAAAATTTCTACGTTGTCGGATGGGAGGAGCCAATTAGTTTTGCCATCGCACGGGTCGCGAATAGTATCTTAAAATCGGCTCGCGCGTTGGGCCAGCGCGATGAAGATGTTATAGTTTCTTTAAAAGCGAAATATTTTTATTATTATGCCGTGCTTTATTTACGTAATGAATCTGCACTCAAGATTTTATCAGACGCTGTAGCCCGCGCACCAAAGAATAAGAATATTTTTATATTAATGGGCGGCAACCATTTCGATGACCCTCGATTTATGACCCAGGTACAGAATCTGAATCGTGATTATCAATTTTGGCAAACACGAAATGTGAAAGAAAATTTTCATGTTGATTTTTTAGCTACTGAACTTCTTCTCAAGTTGCGAGGCGTAGATGTTACAAGCCTGAGAAAGATCGCCGAGGATCTCAGAAAGAACATCCTCGCGCAGGGTGGGCTCACGCAAAAAGATATCACCGCGGCCCAGAGGCAAATTTTCAGTGATACCGATCTATGCTCTTTGCAGTTTCTGTGATGGTCGTAGGCTCACCCAAGTTGAAACTTGACAGCTCCATTTGAGGCCCCAAGATAAACGTCACGCAACCGGAGGCCCCATGCACACCACGCCTAGTTCAACGCCAGCCACTCAAGTCGAAGTCGTCAACGCCATGACCTACAAAGGCCGTCACGGCAATCCGGTGGTGTGGTTTTAGAAGCTCGTGGCATTAACAATGACGATCGCCAGAAAATAGCCGCACAAGCGGGTTACAGCGAAACCGCTTTTCTTGAAAAATCTGCTGATGGCGAATACAAACTCGCCTTTTTCACACCTGCTCGACCCATTGCCTATTGTGGTCATGCCACTGTGGCGACGTTTGGGCTCTTACGCTCGCGTGGATTAGAGTCGCGTGACAGAGTTGACGTCACTATATCAGGCACGAAATT
Organism: Bdellovibrionales bacterium; assembly: GCA_043754135.1. GTDB lineage: Bacteria > Bdellovibrionota > Bdellovibrionia > Bdellovibrionales > UBA1609 > RBG-16-40-8. The sequence goes on from JAYUVI010000171.1 coordinate 2,707, forward strand.
GCAAATTCATTTCGACAGTGAAAACAATGTTTTTATGGAGCACAAACGACCTCAATATGAAACACTAAGAGATGCCGATCACGCCGCTATTCTGGCCGCGATAGACGTGACAGCTCATCAGCTCGACTCCGAATTTGCACCGCAAATAGTGAGCACAAGTAATCGATTTGCGCTGATCGCTCTTCGTGTCCGCGCCGATCTCGCTCACTTACAAGTGAACCAAGACGCCATTTCGAAATTGAGTCAAAAACTAAATTTGATTGGTCTTTATGTTTTTGTGCGTACCGAGGGAGTACACGGCGTTACTACAAGAATGTTTGCTCCGTTTTATGGCATACCTGAAGAATCAGCCACCGGAATGGCGGCAGGTCCGTTAGTTGCAGCTTTAGTGGAATCGGGTTTTGTACATGGCCCACAGATTCGTTTGTTGCAAGGTGAATTTATGAACCCCTCACAGCCTTCAGAAATAGTGGCCGTTGTTGAAACTGAACATTCAAAAATTAAAACTCTCATAGTTGGTGGAAAAGTTTGATCGCGCTCGAGTTCTTATGACGCACGAGTTTTATTTTTAGGCATTTCTAAACTGATTCTAAAGTTTAGATGCTCTCGATCTAAGTGGTCTTGTAGAGCTAATTGCACGAATCCGACCTCCATCATGCCTATTTTTTTGGCGATATCAGCAGCACGTGAAATTGACGGCAATGTGCGGCCACCCTCGAGATCATTTAAACTCTGCTTTGATATTTTTAAAATTTTCGCCATTTCGACTTGACTCATCCCTTCTCCAAGCCTATGCGCTTTTAAAACTCTACCAAAAGTTAATTTCCCGAATTCATTTTCTAATTCTTTTAGCCCAAACCTAGTATTCATGTTTATGTACCTCTTCGACTACGATGATTTCTATAGCACCACTTTTGTATTCAGTATAAATAGCACGGTAAGAACGCGATAAACGAATCGAGCGTTGCCCTATGCGATCACCACGAAGCGGTTCATCATGATAACCAGGTGTTTCGCGCACCTTTCTTAAACCGAACTTTTCGACCCAATCCACCCACAAATATAACTTATCAATAATGTAATGTGGCAGTTTGCGTAGAACTTTCAAGGGCACTCGCACATCAACGCGAACCATGTGGTCATCTCCTATAGTACGTTAAATTAACGTACTATTCAATATAAAAAAATGATGAGATTTGAGTTCGTTACAAAGTTGGGGCCAGGGGAGCCAGCTATAAACGCGATTTAATAGCGTTAATATTCAAAATCCAGATGCGAAAATCGGACAGGACGAAAATTTGCCTATTGCATCGATACCAACAGGATGGAGGGCGGTGCCTCCGGTATGGGCCGCGTGATCGTGTGGCATTAGCACTCAGATGTCGATGTTTTGCGCAATTTTAACAAGTTTTCTAAGTTTTCAATCTTTTAAAAAAAAAAAATCTCCAAGCCCATGTTAAGCTTTCGCTTACGAAACGAAGGAGTACGAGTGTTAACTCCGGCTATGTTAATTGCCCTTAATCTTTTCACGCATTTGATGTTACCTGTCATATTTTTATGGTGGCTGGCGCGAACACGCGTGCGG
>JAYUVI010000172.1:0-5460 GCA_043754135.1 Bdellovibrionales bacterium
GTGAGCACGAAGCGAGAAATTTCTGGCGAAAGTTTAAGCGTGTCAGTGGCGGTTTCAAGTGAGCGCGGCAAAGTGGCGTTGGAAGACGACGTGGCAAAAGCGTAAATATAAACCTCGCGGCATTTTTTGAAAAACGTCCACGGGTTTATTTTCGCGAGATACTTGAGCATCGCCGCATAAACAACAAATTGTTGAATAGCAAGACCCGCAACCACCACGCCCACATACATGGCGAGCGATATTAAAATCTCGTAACCGAATTTAAAACTGGTCGAGAGCACGAGTGCGAAAACAGCGTAGTGCGCCCACTCCATGACAAAGTTCACGATGGCCATGCAGCCTTCATAGGTCTGCTCGGCTAAATTAATGATCGCAGTAGGCGCCTCTTTTTTATAAGCATGGCTCAGAGCTAAAGCAAAAACTAGAGCAAAAAACATAAGGGCAAGCATTTCGCCATCCATCGCGCGGGCGGCTGAGTCGATGGGGTTTTTTGGCACGATGTCGAGAAGAGTTTGCATGAGTGGCTTTGCGGCCATGGCATTGTTTCTAATTTTTTCAACTGAGGCTGTTTGATCGACAATAATCTGTTGGGAAAATTCAAGACCGGCGCCAGGTTTGAGAACATTGGCGAGAGTCACACCAATAAGTACTGAGGCTGAACTCGCGATGAGTGTGTAAAATAAAGTTTTCTTGGCGACAGTTGCAAGATCATGGTGACGAGAGAGTTGGTACACGCCCAAAACTAAACCCGAAAACACCAGCGGCACGACCACCATAAAAATCAGACGCATAAAAATTTGGCCAACCGGTTCAAAGAAATTTTTAATGGCTTCAGCCAGAAACGGGTTGTCTGCGCCCTGTTCATGCAAAATCGCGCCGATAACAGCGCCGAGTACGAGGGCTAAAAGAAGTTTTTGGTAGGGTTTCATGTCGAGTGCTCCATGCTAGGGCGTGATTGTAAGACTTTGTATGTAACAGCAATTATAATGACGAAGCAAATGATAAGTAGGGCACCGCCAAGCACGAGAGCGTCAGAAGCGTCGATCTTAAAGGCCGAGTCGAATAGTTGCACTGAGAGAATATAACTCATCAGCGTGCTCAGTACGCTGCCCATCACTACCGCTAAGCCTGCGGTAAAAAGAAATTCATACAAGAATATTTTCTGTATCAAACCGAATTGCGCCCCAATTATTTTCAGCAAATTGATTTCGCGCCGGCGCTCAAAAACTTGATGGCTGACAATGGAGAACAAAATCATTAATCCTACAATAATTGAAAAAATCGCCATAATTTTTAAAGCTAAACTCATTTGGCCGACAATGCTGGTCATGCGTTCAATGAGCCGTGAAACATCGAGTATCGAGACATTAGGAAAGGTTTTGACTACACTCACTTGCAAGTCGCGTTTAGCGGTGTCAGACAACGGTCCAAGCGTGACGAGAAAAGTTTGTGGAGCTTCTGTCAAAATGGCGTGCTCGGGGCGCTCATCAAACTGAATAAAGAAATTGGGTTGAAAGCTGGTCCAGCGCACCTTGCGCAGGTTGACCACTTGGCCTTCGACATCAACGCCGAGAACATCAAAGGTCAGTCGATCGCCGATTTTAACGTTTAAGCGTTTGGCGAACTTGACCTCGAGTGAAATGGGCATGAGTGACGAGTTGGTCCAATCGCCAAATGGGGTGCCTTCAACTAAATTTTCTGACGAGCTTAAGTTACGCCGATAGGTGAGATTAAATCCGCGATTACGTGCGCGATTTTCATTTTCTTCTTCGCGAGTGAGCTCGTCGCCTTTCAAATCGTTTTTCATAAACGGTTCGCCGTTAATTTTCGCGAGGCGGGCGCGAATCATCGGTGATGTTTGCATAACTTCCGCTTTTTCGCTCGTGAGTAAAGATTTTAAACCGGTGAGTTGTTCAGGTTGCACATCCACCAAAAACAGCGAAGGTTGGGCAAGCCCGCTTGGCATCGCGATTTCACTTTGAATGCCTTTTTCAAGATTGGGAATTAAATTTGATAGGCACACGCCAAGACCCAGTGTCACTAATGAAGCCAAAGTGCTAAAGCGCGAGCGCAGTAAATTACGTACACCCAAGCGCACTGGTAGATAGTTAATTTTCGCCTTTGAGAAACACGAAAGTACCGCAAAACCTACTGCAAACAAAATCACAATGGCGCTGGCGAAAATGGCGAAGAAAACAGAACCAGTAATATAAGATTTGGCGAGCCACAAACTCACCACATAGTACGAGAGCACGGCAGGCGCATAGGCAAAAGCCAATTGCAAAACCGGAGCAGAAAGCCGCGTTTCGAGCGGCGTGAGTAGTTCGCGTGGGCGAATTCGCAAAGCACCTAACAAAAGTGGACCGCAAATAAAAAATCCGCCGAGAACGGCAATTAAAACCATCAATCCTACAGTCGACACGTTTAGGCTCATCTGGAAATCAAGATTAAGCAGCTCATGCACGGGCACACTTAAAGTTGGCAATAGCAGAGAGGTAAAAACTACCGTGGGCACTAGTGCCGCTAAGCCTAGGGCCGCAATTTGCATAAGGTACAGCGCGAGTATCCGCTTGTCGCTCAATCCTAAACTTTTAAAAATGGCGATGTCGCGATGGCGTTTTATAATGTAGCTGCGATAAAGAAAGATCTGCCCGAGGGCTGTGAGAAAAAGTGCGACTAAACTCGCTAATCCCAAGTAGTCGCTTAAGTAGGCGAGTAGTCGCCCCACTTGCTCACTAGCATTGCGACTGGTTTGAATCTGTATCGCTGGGTCGGTGAGGGACGTGTTAATCGCTTTCGCTAAATTTTCGATTTGCGTTTCTGATTCGGGTGAAACATCGGCCGGGCCCTTAGCGGCGGTGAGATGAATCAAAATACCAAAATAGCCGGTGCTCCCGACTTGCATCAACCCGGTTTTAGCAAATTGATCGAGAGCGATATACACCGGCGGCGCAAAGGTAAAACCTGCGCCCACGCCTGAGGCATCGCGCAGAATTTCATCGGTGATGGTAAAATCCACCGCGCCGATTTTGATTTGATCGCCGGTTTTTAAGCCGAGTTGCAAAAGTAATTCAGGGTAAACCCACGCGTGCGGGCCACTAAAAAGGTTTTTTGTCGATGAGCCTGTAATCACTCCGCTCTTCGACAATTCGATTTCACCGTAAAAAGGGTAGCTGGGTTCAATGGCTTTGACTTCAACAAGCCGAGTGTTCGCCGCTGACGCTACCATGGTGTAACTTTCAAAGGTGCGCGCAGTGACGCTATTTTTCGGTAACAACTTTTGCAGCTGTTCGACTTCGCTCGTAGTTATCGGGCGACGAGCACCAACGCTTATGTCAGCAGCGAGTAGGCCTTTCGCGCGAGCGTGCAGGGCTTCGTTAATCGAAATTTTCAAAGTGTCGATGGTCGCGAGACCCGTCAAGCCCAGCGCTAAATTAAAAACGAAAAAAAGACTGAAGCGCAAATGCGTGCGAATCTCTCTCACCAGTAACTTAAGTAGCAATTTTATTAAAAGTGGAACTGTTGCTTGCATTGCCCTGCCAATTCTTCGTTGTGGGTCACAAGCACCATGGTCATGCCTTCTTGTTTCACCAAATCAAAAAGTAGTTTCATCACCTGCTCACCGGTGCGAGCATCGAGACTTCCGCTGGGCTCGTCTGCGAGTAAGAGTCGCGGCTTCACGGCCAACGCGCGGGCAATGGCCACTCTTTGATTTTCGCCACCGCTCAACTGTGAGGGGAGGTGCTCGCCGCGGTGACCAAGCCCCACCATTTGCAAAGCGGACTGTGCTTTAGGCTGAGCTTCAGGGTCGCCCGCGATTTCTAAAGGCAACATAATATTTTCTAAGGCGGAGAGGTGATAAAACAAATGAAAGTTTTGAAAGACAATGCCCAGCTTGCGACTACGAAACTCAGTGAGTTCACTTTCGTCGAGAGCGCCGAGATCTTGCTCGTCCACAATGACGTGCCCCGAACTTGGCGCATCTAAACCCGCGATGAGCGAAAGCAGTGTCGACTTCCCGCTACCCGAAGCTCCGAGTATGGCAAGCGTCTCGCCCTGAGCAAGCGACAAATTAATGTTTTTAAAAACGTCGACTAATTGGTCGCCTTGACGAAAACTTTTGCTGACATCTGTGAGTTGTAAAATCATGGATTGCTCTTTTTGTTAGCTAATTTTTGCAACCAATTCTTTTTCAAAAACTTAGCGAATTTATTCGCGATAATTTGCTGACCTTTTTCGTTCGGGTGAATGCCATCGGGTTGGTTAAGCCCAGTCACGCCGGCTACTCCCTCGAGTAAAAATGGGTAGAACGCGATATTTTCTTCTTTCGCTAACGCCGGGTAAACTTCGGCAAACTCTTTCGTATACTTCAACCCATAGTTGGGTGGCATGCGCATGCCCGCTAAGCCGACGGCAATATTTTTAGCTTTAGCGGCGGTGATCGTTTCTTTCAGATTTTCCTTTAGACTGCTGGCGGCGCCCCCTCGCAGTCCATCGTTTGCCCCCAAAGCTACGATCACTAAGTCGGGTTTTGACTTTAAATACCAGTTCATGCGCGAGGGGCCGCTGGCTGAGGTCGAACCACTTATGCCGCCATTAATAATTTGCACGACGTACCCTTCGCCTTTGAGTTGGGTTTCAACGAGGGCTGGGTAGGCTTGTTCCTTAGTTAAGCCGTAACCTTCGGTGATCGAATCACCTAAAATCACCACGACGAATTTTTGCGAAGAAGCAGAGGCAGGCGTTTGCTGCGAAGTCGCCGGTGAATCCTGCGGCGAAACGGCTTGTGCAGTTGCATTGATAGCATAAAAAGCCAGTGTCAGAGCGAGCTTGGGAAAAGGAAAATCACGTAAGCGTTTGATAAAAGTTTTCATTGTCAGACACCTCAGATGTTAAACCCATGGCTGTGCAAAGTGGCTCTTTGTTTTGCATGAAATTGAAGTGAAATCAACTGGTTAATCGTACGATTTGAATTGAATGTTGAACTTTTTTCGTAGAGTTTACACAGCGGCCGCACGGTGATTGCTGAGGCGTTCGACCTGCGTGTGCCGGCCTGGACAGATCTTCACACTCAGAGCACCATATATGCATGAGTGATCCACATCGCGATTTAGAGGCGTTAAAATCCAAAGCTGAAAAACTACAACTGAGTGCTACACCTGTGCATGAATTTATGACCACGACTCCATTGTTAATTCAAGAGGGCACTAAAATCTACAGCGCGATTCAAGCTTTAACTACTCACAAAGTTTGTTCAGCTGCTGTCGTGAATCAAAATAATAAAATTATTGGTGTGGTGAGTGAGCATGATCTGCTGATTCAAACAGCGACAAAAGATGTCATTCTACCCATTGAGTTCACGCATACGCCGATCATGGTGGAGCCCAATACTCCGCTGATCGAAGTGTTGACGCTTTTATATAAACGCAAAGTACGGCGTATTCCGGTGGTGAGTGATCA
>JAYUVI010000173.1:0-4716 GCA_043754135.1 Bdellovibrionales bacterium
GATTTGAACCCACGACCTCTCGCACCCCAAGCGAGCGCTCTACCGGGCTGAGCCACAGTCCGAAAACTCATTTGTATATAACCGCCATCGAAAAGACAAAAAGAGTAGTTAATTAAGCCAGTTATTAGTAAATTTGACATGCTGCGCAATGGAAGGTTGAGTATCGGCGAGTCTGCCGAAAAATTTGAACGTGTATCGCTCGCAAAGCGAATCCGCTCGCTATGAATTTGCAAATTGAATGTTAGTGTTACGCCAGGTAGTGCGTGAGAATCGTGTGCTAAAAATTTCCGGCGCCTGCGATTTTTTTAAGATCGATGGTTCCCTTGAAGGGCTAAAAATTTAACCATGCGTCTCCAAACTTGCAGTCAAATTCAGATGTAATGAGTCTGTCTTTCTGTTACCTTTGTCCACCGTTCTTTTAAGGAGTACGAGTGAACAAGTCTTTGTTGGATTCGAAACAAGAGAGATTACTTAAAAAATTATTTAAGGAAAAACTGGGTGTCTTTCTCAAGCAGAAACGCCTGAAAGCGGGCCTTAGCCAAGACGCCATTGCTAAAGCTATCGGTCTTCAAAGTGCCCAATTTATTTCTAATATTGAGCGTGGTCTTTGTTCTGTGCCAGGTTATATTTTAAAATCCATGGTGGATGAATATGACATCAACCGTGCTGAATTTATTAAGTACATTTCAAATCTCGAAGTCGAGTATTATCGCAATTGGGTTTTCAATAAACCTATTAAGAAAAAAGGTAAGAACACAGCATAATCGACGAACAAGTTGTTGAATAAAATGGCGAACGGTTATGAAAAGTTATTACTGGTCAAAATCACTGAAAAGACACATTATTGAACAGTTAGTCACATGTTGAAAGCTTCGACAGTCGCTCTTATGACAGTCAACCCGGCTAATGCTGTACAATCGGCGCCCGCCAAATCCAAGTCTATTCAATAGGTTACGTATATTTTTACTGGCCCTCATGTTGCAGTTTGATAGCCCACTGGGGGACCTATTCGAACATTTCGCGACATTTTAAAATCACGCCGCACTTATCTACATATCATGATGATTTGCAGTTTAGTGTTTGCTCCAGTCGCGCCCTCAGCTTTTGCTGCGAAAATTATAATTCAGAGAACACGTATTGTACGCTTGCCCACGCCTACAGGCGAACTGCAAGTGGATTATGCTCGTGTGGGTAAACTCACCAAAGGTTCCATTGTTGAAATCCCTGATGAGTTTGTAAAGGCCGGTCGTAGCTTAAATGTGAGTATCAATGAGTGGCTCAAAGCTGGAGTTCAGCATCGACCTAAAGCATTTAAAAAAGGCGACGTCACGTACACAAAAAATGATGTTGAACGCATTGTCAATGGCAGTGCCGCGGCTGAGGGTATGCACGACGGTGATGAAAACCATTTTTTCTTCCCCGTCAAAATTGTTCATGCGGCCAATCAGGGTGTGCCGGGGGGGTCGTCATTTAAAGAGGTTATCCCCGCCGATAGCATTCTGCAGATTGAGTTGAGCCAACTTGTCTCGCAAGGGGGCGCGCGTTTTGCCACCCAAGCCGACCTCGATTTGATAAAGAAAAAAGAAGCCCCAGGGTCTAAAAAAGGTGAGTCGAAGACTAATGCCGACCCTGCAGCGGTGAACAAGCCAAAAGCGGAGAGCGAAACGCAAGCCGCGGCACCACCACCCACTTGCACAAATTGTTTGACAGAAAAAAATCCGATCTTAGCGATGAAAGCCGACCTAGCTTCGGCTTTTGCTAAATCAGATGCGAGCACTTTAACTAAAGAGCAACAGTTCAATGGCAACCGGCTGAAAGTGGCAAGCATGTTTAAACAAAAATGCGGTATGGAATTTGCTGATTTCGAAAAAGAAATGGCGGCAGATGTTGGTCACGACATCATGATGCTCGAACTTTTGAAAACGATCATAGTTAACGAATCAGCGGGCAAGGGGCTTTGTACGGCTCTAAACGAAAATGACCCTAAAGGCGGCAGTTGGGGTTTGTTTCAGGTGAACGCGGAGTCCTCGTCGTCGCCAGCTTGTCTAGCTTTATCGCCCAAAGAAGGGGCTTTAAAAAAGAATGTAAATGCCGCAGAAACTAATAGCGATGAAAACTTTAAAGAGAACTACAGGCAGTGTAAAGCCTTTAACTCAAACCCACGCAACAGCTTGCGAGACGCCATTCGCATTTTAAAAGAAAAATCGAAGGAGCTTTTTGCCGGGCAAGACCCCATATTCGATGTCAGTAAAATGTCGAAGGCCGATCAAACGCGGGTTTTACTTTCGGCCTACAACGGTGGTTCGACGTATATTCGCGCTGCCAAGCTCGCCTTACTAAAATTCAACGCTAAAAATGGCACGCATCTTTCAGCTGAAAGATGGGAGGACCTTCGTCTGATGTATTTCAGAATTTATATCTCAAAAGATAAAGACCCCGTTTACTGGGGTGCTAAGAAATATGTTTACAACAAAGAGACTGGCAAGTCGGGACTCGCCTTAGAAGACCGTCAGCGCAACAAAGAATTGACTCTGAGTAATTTAGCTTACGTCGAAAGTGCAGTCCCGCGGGCACCTAACAATTCGTCGATAAACAATCGACTACACAAGATGGATGGCACTTACATGGCGCTCGAGTCGACTCCGGAGTAGTCGACTACATCTCATTCCAGTTTTTGCTAGCTTCACTTTTCTGCTTCTATTTTGAGGATCTCACTTGCTGAGATCCCTTACTAATTCACTTACTGGTTTCACTTTTCGATAAAATTTAAATCAGTGCCAAAAGTCTCGCGCACCTGGGTGAGGGCATAGAAGCCCATGGCCAAAGTGACAGAGCCAATCATCATGGCGCTGCTGACGAGGCTCACGCCCATGCTGTTGTGCAAGTATTGAAAAGCCAGAGTTAATGGCACAACCGCAGCTCGCACAAAATTAGGCGTTGTGGTGGTCACTGTGGCGCGCATGTTGGTGCCGAACTGTTCAGCCGCGGCACTGATAAAAACCGCCCAATAGCCCGTGGCAAAGCCTAAAAGCACGCACAGGCCATAGAACTGTGTCGCACTCAAATCACGCGCTTGCGAATAAGCCAAAACACCTAAAGTGGTGAGCGTGAGAAAAATAAAAAGAGTTTTCTTTCGCGATTGTAAGTACTGACAGAGTAAACCCGAAGCCAAATCACCAAACGTTAAACCGAGGTAACAGAATAGAACCGCACGGCCACCTGAAATAGGCCCAGTAGCGCCAAGCTCTTTGGCAATTTCAGGCGAGAAAGTAATGAGAATCCCAATCACAAACCAAATCGGCGTGCCATACAAAATTGCCGCGATATAACGCTTAAATTTATCCCAGCTTTTAAAAATCATCATAAAATCGCCGTGTTTTACATCGTGCGATTGCGATTTTTTAAACATCGACGATTCCATAGTCGACATCCGCAAAAGTAAAAGGAGCAGCCCGAGAGTACCACCGACGATGTAAGCGATCTTCCACGTGAACAGGTCGCCAATCGTGCCCGCGAGAACAGCGCCAGAAACGCCCACAGTGGCGACAATAGTGGTGCCTAGGCCACGGGTCTCTTTCGGCAGAACTTCGCTCACCAGCGTGATGGCTGCGCCTAATTCACCAGCCAAGCCAATGCCAGCAATAAATCGCAAAACGGCATATTGTGGGACACTCGTGACAAACGCATTTAAAATATTGGCGATAGAGTAAAGTAAGATCGAGCCAAAAAGTACTGACACGCGACCTTTTTTATCGCCAATAATGCCCCAGAATACGCCGCCAATGAGCATGCCAATCATTTGTGTATTTAAAAGGAGCACTCCTGTTTTGAGAATCTGACTTTCGGGCACGCCGATACCCAAAAGACTGGGCACGCGCACGATGCTAAAAAGTACGAGATCATAAATATCAACAAAGTAGCCTAAGGCTGCCACGATCACGGTCGAGTTAAACAGCACGGCATATTTTGAAGAGCTTGATTTTGTCGTGGCGGTTGAGGCGGCTGTTTCAAATTCTGCATTTGAGTCAATAGTAGTGGTCGTCATGTCCCCTCGATCTGTTAAAAAGTGTCCCCAGTTTTTTCGGGAAGAAGATATTTGCTTGTATCAAGATGAGCGTGTCAACAGAGCAGAAATGATTTGTGTAGTTTTTAAGATGCGCTGAGTAAAGTGTTAAGTGATCGGCTCATGTGCCGATGAGTGAAGACAACTCTAAAAAAAGGAGAGCGTCTAATATGAAAACAAAAATGTACAATTTTGGCCCACAGAAAAAATACAAAGCTTATTTTAAAGCGGCTGGTAAAGGCTATGAAGTGGGTTTCATGTACGGTACGAAAGCATTGTTTGTTGGCAATTTCGTTAATGTGAAAGAAGCCCAGACTTGGTTTCGCATGATGAATCGTGAGTTCGCAAGATTTTCACGCAAATTTTGGCATAACCCAAAAACTTCTACCGGTAGTGCATTTTATCACAAGTTCATTACCAGCAATTTGTATAAACATTACTACGATTATCTTGATAAATGTTTTGGTAAATACACGCGCTCTTTTCATAAAGAATTTTCTCGCGACATCAAAACTTATAACAAACTCAAAAAAAGCTGGAACGGTCGCGAAAATCAGCCGTACATGCGTCGCGCTTCTTAATCACTCCGCTTAAAACAGCGTTTTAGGCATTGTGGGGAGTGGTCCATGTCGCAATATCATGGACTAATCCTG
>JAYUVI010000174.1:0-11701 GCA_043754135.1 Bdellovibrionales bacterium
TATCATGCTTTCAACTGTAGGTGCTCAAGCTGCAGAACCTGCGGCCTCTATAAAAAGCGACCCTTGCGTAACGGTCGCGTTAGCTAGCGGTAAATCGAAGGTTCACCCTAAGCGTGTGACTGATATCGGCTACCCCACGGCTGGCATTTACATTAATTTTGTTATGGCTGATGACGAGAGAATTGACACCATGACGGGTTTTTTAAACGTCGGCGCTTCGTCGCCACTCTATGCTGATCACATGGGGATGTTACCGGGTGTACGGATTTTCGGTTCTGCGTTTCAAACCTCACTTGATTTAATTTTAATGGAGCAAGACGCGCCAGCAGGCCAAGTTTACTTTGCGAGTGAGGTTCAGTCGGTCGAATTTCTTGAAGTTGTCAGACCGAGAATGCACGAGTTATTTATTTCCGTAAAAAAAATCGAGTCCGCCGACACTAATCCATTTACCTTTTTAGCCGTAGTCGAGGCCACCCATGCTTCGGCTAAAGTCGCGACTGCGCAGTTTACTGTATCTTCGACGCCCGTTGAGGCGTTCTTTCTGCCTTCACGCCATGACCGCTCGCTTAGCCTATCGCCTTTTTGCACTCGTGATTGCGTGCGAAAAGCTTTGCCCCACGGTGAAAAGGCCTTGCGTGTAGACCAAGTGCAAAAACAAAATCGTGAAAAGGGGAGTGTGACGGCCGAGCTTGCAGTGCACTCAGATTTACCTTATATGGTGCCGCTCAACGATCACCTAATGATGATGTCTGTTGATGACATGATCGAAGCCGCGGCCCAAGCATGCGCACTTCTTAACGTTGACCCCAAGAGTTTGATGCAAGATGAAGACTTTCGCCCGCCACGGACGTTGTTCGGTGGCATTAAGTCGATGAAAATTTATAAGCCTCTCATTATTGGCCAAGGACAAAAGCTGGTGCTAAAAACAGAAGCCAGTGTGATTTCGGCCATTCCGTCAGCCGATAACCCCAACAAAACGGAGTACACTTTTAGTGTACGATCATGGGTGGGTGATCAGATTGTGCTCGAAGGCGAAATTTTTGGCACTGGGATCAACCGCCGACAGCGCGGCGAAAACTAATACGACCAAACTTGTTTTTTCTTTTTCTCGTCGATGAAACTCGCGCGCGCCGCGAGGCTCGTGCATTTGTTAAATTCTTCGAGACCAAAATGAAAGATATCACTCAATAAACTGTACTCACGATTCATGTCGGTGTTGAAAATGCCGGGGTCGTCAGAGTTAATTGTCACTGGCACACCGGCATCGAAAAGCCGGCGAAAAGGGTGGGCGCTCATCTCGCCCGGCACCGCTTGTGTGAGGTAATTACTCGTTAAACACAGTTCAAGCACCAGATTTTTCTCTTTCACGTATTTGATCATCTCAGGGTCGCGATAAATTTGCAGCCCGTGACCAATGCGTGTTGCACCCAAGTGCTCAACAGCGTCTTTCACGTAACGAGGGGCTTTAGGTACATTGATCTCGCCTGCGTGTACGGTGATTTGCAGACCGGCTTTTTTGGCGCGCATAAAAAACGGAGAGAAAGGTTTTGAATCAAAACCCTCTTCGTTATCTGCCAAATCGAGAGCAATAAAAGTATCACGCTGGCTGATAGCGAAATCAGTGACGCTTTCGGCGTCTTTCACTGCAGAAATGCGTTGAATGATGCAAATTAAACCGACTGCCATAGGGTAGGTTTTCTCGGCTCGCCGGCAGCCGCGCACAATGGCTTCGTGAATTTTTTCAAAGCTCATGTTCTCGTGGCGAAAGCGAATAAATGTGGGCGCATAGCGCAGTTCTAAAATCCGTACGCCTTCACGAAAAGCATCTTCACAAGCTTCGAAAGTAATGCGCTCAAGAATGTCTTCGTTCGCTAGTAACAACTGAGTGTCGAGAAATTTGTTGAGCACCGAACTCAAGTCTTTCATCGGCTCGGTGATTAAGAAACGCTCGGCAAAATCGCGGTCATTTTTTATCTCAATGCCGAAGTCAGGCGCGAGTTCACGTAAGGTGGAGTGACGAACCGACAACTCCAAATGCCGATGTAAATCGACCTTGGGGATGTCTTTGACGTTCAAATTGTGTGACGATGTTTTTGACATGTTCACATAATAAAAATTTGGGTGAGCGAAAACAAGCTGAGAATCTGTTGACGCAAAGTCTAAACCACCATAGAAAATCTTCATGCATAAACCGCAAAAGCCCACCACAAAGTTAGCAGCTAACCCTACAAATCCGCTTCGTTACCCCCGCCCGGTGCGCCTAAAATCAGGCGAAACCCTCGATGTGGCTGACCCCACCGCCACGCGAGCGATGATTTCGCTTATGGATATGCAAGCGGTCCTCGGCGGTGCTGCTTCTCATTACGGTGGTCCCTCGGCTTTTGCTGAAATCGTCTCTTCGGTGCATGGGTTGATGTTCGATGAATCGCAGAAAGCTAAGCGCCAGTGGCATGAAATGTTTCATTTACTCAACGATGCTGGTCACTGCGAAAACGGCATTTATGCGGTGAAAGCCAACTATGGTTTTGCTGATCTGTCTTTAGACTCTCTAAAAGGTTTTCGCTCGATTCAAAGTCAGCTGACTGGTCACGGAGAAGCGCACCTGTTTGCCGAAGCGGTTTATTTAAGCAATGGTCCTTTGGGTTCGTGCTTACCACAAACGCAAGGTTTATGTTTTGCCGATAAAATGGCGGGGAGTGATCGCGTAACACTCACGCTGATTTCTGACGGTGGCTGCATGGAGGGCGAGGCGCGCGAGGCTCTTGTCGCCATACCAGGTCTTGCTTCTAAAGGTAAAATGAATCCCTATGTTTTGATTGTCAGCGATAACAACACCAAACTTTCGGGCCGCATTGATAAAGATGCCTTTTCGATGGTATCGACATTTACCACGCTGAAAGATTTTGGCTGGCATTATTTGCGCTTAGAAAATGGTCACGATCTGCAAGCTTGCATGACGACATTAGAAGAAGCCGTCGCTCTCGCACGCAAAAACCCAAGTGTACCCGTGGTCATTCACGCGAAAACCATTAAAGGGTACGGCACAGCGAAAACTGAAGCGTCATCATCGGGCGGGCACGGCTTTCCGCTCTCGGATCCGAAAGATTTAAAAGCTTTTATTGAAGAAGTTTATAAAGGTCAGCCTGTACCAGCTGAATTTCTCACTTGGGCTGAAGCCTTAGTCGAAGACAAAGCCAAAAAGAAAAAGCCTGAAGGCGCGGCGGCAGCGGCCGCGACCGAAAAAGTGCAAGTGGGTATAAGCAAAGCGATGAGCAAGAAACGCAAAGAGGGTTTGCCCGTCATTTCAATTTCTTCAGACTTGCCGGGCTCAACGGGGGTTGCTGGTTTTCAAAAAGATTTCCCCGATGCGACTCAAGACTTGGGCGTGGCAGAATCAAATATGATCAGCATGGCTGCAGGGGCTTCGAAAGAAGGCTTTATTCCTGTTGTCGATACTTTCGCTCAGTTTGGTGTCACTAAGGGTGGTTTGCCGCTCACTATGGCCGCACTGTCTGAGGCCCCCGTGATTTGCGTTTTTTCGCATGTGGGTTTTCAAGATGCGGCTGACGGTGCCTCTCACCAAGCGCTCACTTATTTTGCGATGTCGTCGGCGATACCTCACACCGATGTTTACTCTCTCACTTCAAGTGCTGAGGCCGAGGCGTTGATGTCGCAAGCTATTGATGAATTTACTAGCGAACGTAAAGCCGGTCGCGTGCCACACTCGAAGATTTTCTTTTTAGGTCGAGAAAATTTTCCACCAACTTATTTGGCGGCGGATTACAAATACCGCATGGGTGAAGCGCAAGTGGTGTTCGACAACACTGATAAATATTCGGGCGGTATTACGATAGTCGCCTCAGGCGCGCTTCTGCACCAAGCGCTTGAAGCCGCTTACGGTCTTGAAGCCGAAAAACGTGGGGTATGCGTAGTGAACCCATCAGTGATCAACAAACCTGATGTGGCGACTATTCGCTCGTGCTTACGCAACACCGGCGGATTGCTGCTCACTGTAGAAGATCATCAATTGATCGGTGGTATGGGCAGTTTGCTCGTTCACGCTCTCGCGCAAGAGGGTCTGCCGTTTAAATCACATTCACTCGGAGTGAAAGGTGAGTTCGGTCAGAGCGCTTACAACGCTATTGAACTTTATAAAAAACACGGTCTCGATGCGGCCTCGATTGCCAAAGCCGCACGCGAGATGATTGCACGCGGTTGAGTTCTACACTCGCCCGCGTATTCGTGTGGATAATTAGTACCAGTATTTCAAAGCACCGTTAACAGCGAAGGCATCGGCTTCTCCACCAGCTACGAACATATATTTCGCGCGCGCACCGAGAGAAAGATATTCATGATTAGCCGCGTGCTGCAAAGGTATGTCAAAGCCCACCATCGGTGCAGCTGCGAGTTCAGTGTTGCCGCCCAAGTGAAAAGCCGGTCCAACACCAACGCCTACATAACCGTAACGAATCATCGGCAAAGTGCCGCCAAAGTTATAAGTCCCACGCAGTAAAATCGTGGTGCGACGGAGGTTATCGTTTTCGCTTTCTTGTGTAGCTGTGGTTAAAAATTCAGCGCCCACGCCGAACGGTATGTAAGGCTGCGCGCCCACGTCGACACCCAATTCGGCAGCCGAATCATAGCGGCCTTCTGGAGTCGCCACACCGACAGTGAGACCCATATGCGGGCGCCACTCTTCAAATGAGGTGAGTTGGCGTGGCTCTGGCATGACCGACGAGGGTGTTCTGTCATCTTGTGCCCACGCGGTTGAGTTCAATGTGCAGAATGTGAAAACGAACAATACTGTGTTGCCTAATTTTTTAGTCATATAGCTCTCCTTGAAGAAGTTTTGAGATAGGGGAGTGCAATCTAAGAACCCTCGCTCAACTCCGATATATCAAGCGTGAGCACACGATGGGGCAAGATGGTCACGCTGATGTGGCAAAGTGGAAGTCTAGGTCCCGAGCAATTAAACTTTATCTTTTTTTGATTCTGTTTGCTGTTGTTGAGCAGACGGTTGTTCGCCATCGCGAATTTGCTCATTGCGATTAGTGTGGGTGACGTCGATTTCGCCACCATCAAGACCTTTTTTAAAACCGCGAATGGCTTCACCCAATGATTTACCCAAGCCCGGTAGGCGAGTGGGGCCGAACAATAAAAGCAGAATCACTACAATGATTAATAAATGCCAAAAGCTGAGTCCCATATTTGCTCCTTGAATCGTCACTTCTACGGGTTTTTTTAACGGCCTCATAGTAGGCCGGGGTCTAAACATTGTCCAATATTAATTTTGGTGGGGCTTTGATGTCGCCTGTCGTGGGCGGCGATTGCGCGGGCGTCGACGACGCTCACCCGAACGTCGGCTGTCACTGCGACCACTACTCACAGCGAGGGCCGCGGGGTTATCTAAATCACCACCGGCTTCGACAAAAGCCTCCTGCCAGAATTGTAAATTATGCGGCGAAAGCCAATGCTCGCGTTCAGCGATTTTTAGCGCGAGCGGGAAGGCCGGACTCGTCACTAGCGCACGCTTGCGACGTTCTCCACGATTTTCAAAATCTTTCCGGCGGGGGTAGAGAGTCATCAAATGCACAGCTTTCGCCACTGTCATTTGTTCGCTCTTGAACATACCCAGTTCATCGCGCATGAGTGCGATCAGATCTTCGTTTTCTAAAATATCGTGCGAGCGTAGCGACTCCGCAATTTCACCGCGTGTCGATGACAAAAAGTAAGCCATCACAAGTGCTGTGAAAAGCTCAGTAGGTGTTTCTAATTTCTTGTCGTGAAATGAAAATAAATATTGCAGAAAATTTTCAGAGCGCGAAGTGTCGCGCATCATTCCGGCAATGCGGGGTGAAAGAAAATCGAGCACGCCTAAATCCAGCGACGTAAGAAACGCGAGAGCTGGGTTATCAAGTCGCAAAAATTTGAGAATCTCTTCGCGTCGACGGGGTAGTGCGGTACCAGCCAAACTGCCAGCATGTGTTTGCATAGCTTCGCGCAATTCGGCGTCGAGCGAAAAACGAATCATATGCGCCAATCGTATACCGCGCATAATGCGAATTGGGTCTTCAAGCAAGCGAACATTGGGGTCACCGATCATACGTACCACGCCGAGTTTTAAATCGGGCAATCCATCGGCATAGTCGATAAGTTCGCCATTAGACGGGTCATAAAAAAGTGCATTAATGGTGAAGTCGCGGCGACGAGCGTCTTCTTCAGGGCTGCCGAAAACATTATCGCTAGCAGGTTGCTTTTCATCTTGTGCATCTTCTTGTGACTCTTCGGCTCGGGCATCGCGGCGAAAAGTTGAAACTTCATATTGGTGTTCGCCACGTTTCACGAGCACAAGTTGAAAGCGTTTACCTATGATAAAAGCGTTGCCAATCGCTTGACGTACATCTTTTGGCCGCGCGAGTGTGACGATATCAAAATCTTTCGGTTTCTTATTGAGCAACAAGTCGCGCACACAACCACCAACGAGGTAAGTCGTATAACCCTTGCGCTGCAGGGTTTTTACAATGTGTAAAGCGCTCGGGTCGATATTCGCCACATTGAGTGAAAGTGCATGGTGATGAGGGGGGGGTGGAGTCTGTTGATTCACTCATGCATAATCGCTGCTCAACACAGGGTGGTCAAATGCTATATTGACTTCCCGATACCGAAAAATCATGCTTTGAAGGTTTTTTACAGGGGAGATTTTGTGAATACTTTTATTGCACGTGCCGAAGCCTTTTTGAATCGTCTTTTCAATATTCTCAAGTGGTTGCTGGGTTCATGGTCGGCGCCGCGTTGGTTGCAGCCGCTAGGGCCGAAAATTTCGCTGATTTATGCTACCCATAAACGTAGGGTTTGGCAGGGTGGTTTGGCGCTGCTTGTGCTCGGCGCTGCTGGTTACGGTGGCTACCAGTTTTACTTAACTCTGCCTAAGCCAGAAACCTGTTCATTCAAAGTCGATTATGCGCCTTCTCCGGATAACCCTGAGTACCCCGCACAAACGGCACAAAAACTTTATATAAATTTTGGTTGCAGTGCCGCCGCGGCGGATTTGTTGAATAAACCTATTTCAGCCGAACATGTGCAAATCGAGCCTGAAATAAAAGGCGTGTGGAAGTGGGAGAGCGACCGTCGCCTCGTTTTAGAACCTTCGGCTCCGACTGAGGGCAACGATTGGTTGTTGGGGCAGAAATATGTGGTTCAGGTAAAAAAATCAGCGGTGGCGCGACACGTGCGTCTGACGGAGACTGAGACTGAATTTAAAATTCGTGATTTTGAAATGTCTGTTGCGGCGCCTGAATTTTACATCGACCCTTCGGTGCCAACGAATAAACGAGCCCGCCTTGTGGTCAACTTTAATGCGCCCGTCGATGTTGAAAGTTTTAAATCGCGGGTGAGTGCCGAGTATCTGCGAGTTGAAAAAACTCTCGTGAGCGAAAAAAATAAGAGCCAAGTACAAATTCGTTTTAATAAATACAATACAGAGGCTTCGCTTTTATCAGATCAACTAATAACGCCCCGACTTTCGGGCGAATTCTATTTTAATATTCAAGCCGGCGTTCGACCCGTGCGCGGCGGCCCCGCGACAGCCAGAGAGCAAAGCAGTAAACTCGCGATCCCTGCATTGAGAGGTTCATTTCATATTGAAACGGCTTCGGCGGTTATTGCCAAAGATGAAAATTTCGAGCCTCTCCCGACGTTGATCACCCGCACAAATTTGAGTATCGAACCTTCGGCCATTGCGAAGAAAATGAAGGTCTGGCTTTTACCGCGCAATCATCCCAGCCAGAAAGATACGAAGTTCCCTTACAACTGGAGTTCGGCGAGTGACATCACCGCCGCCATACGCCCGTTATTGAAAGAAGTGGTCTTCAAGGTGAATGCCTCTAATGAAGCCTTGCCCAAAAATCACTCGTTTCGCATAGACGTAAACCCCAATCAAAAAATTCTTGTCGAAATTGAGGGTGGTCTCGTTGCTTATGGTGGTTACGAGTCAGATGCGCCTTTTCAGGCGGTACTCAATGTGCCTCCAGTGCGGAGCGAAATCAGCATTATGGGCCAGGGCATGCTGCTCAGTTTGACGGGTGAGAAAAAACTCTCAGTACTCGCGCGCGGTATTGGGCCGGCCACTGTTGAGATCGCGCGGATTATCCCGGCCCGGGTAGCGCAGGTGCTCGACAATTATACGTCGTACGGCGATTTAAAAAACGCGCAGCTTTATGAAAACGCGATCGATCGCGCGGCAGAACGCTCTGTTGAAAAAATTCAGTTAGGTCAGAAAAATTCAGTTAAGCCATTTTATTACACTGTCGATTTAGGCAAATTACATTCGGGCGAAAGTCGTCGTGGTTTGTTCCATGTCACTATTGAGTCAGAAAATCATTCGAGCACGACGCGACGATTGGTACTTTTGACAGATTTAGGTGTGATTGGTAAAAAAAGCACGACAGGCAGCTTCGATGTTTATGTTCAATCGATAGCGAGCGGGGCGCCGGTCGCTGGAGCACGTGTTGAGGCCATTGGTAAAAATGGTGAGCCTGTGGTGGGTTCGACGACTGATGAACGCGGCCACGCCACTTTACCTGAAATGAGTTCGTTCAAACGCGAGAAAGAAGTGCAGTTCTTTCTGGTGACAAAGGGTGCAGATGCCTCGTTTCTTTACCCCGAAAAGTCGGAGCAGCGTTTAGATTTTTCGCGTTTCGATGTCGCGGGTTTACGTGAAACCTCTGACAGTGACGCGCTCACCACGATGATTTTTTCTGACCGCGGTCTTTACCGGCCAGGCGAGGATATTCACTTCGGCTTGATGACTCGATCAAAAAACACCAAAAAAGTTTTTCAAGACGTGGTGGTGAAGTGGTCTTTCATTGACCCGCGCGGGACTGAGATCAACAAAGGGAACTTGTCGATATCTGCAGGCTCACTAAAAGAATTGAATTTGAGCACTCAGGATGTATCGCCAACGGGCACTTACACGCTCACGGTTTATATTGAGAAAAAAAATCTACAGCGTGAAACTTTAGGTACGCAAACCGTGCGGGTTGAAGAGTTTCAAGCCGATCGCTTACGCTCTTCTGTGACTCTATCAAAAGTGACAGCTGAAGGTTGGGTTTCACCGGCTGAGCTCAGCGCCAATATGTCGCTGCAAAATCTGTTTGGGACTGCCGCAGAAAATCGCAAGGTGGTGGGGCGAGTCGTTGTGACTCCTGTGTCGCCTTTTTTCGCGAGTTTGAAAAACTGGCATTTCGCTTACATTAACGCCAAAGATGAAATCGAAACTTCAGATACCTTACCTGAGGGCTCGACAAACGCAAAAGGCGAGTGGCAGTGGGATATCTCTTCGCTTAAATACTCATCGGGCATGTATCGACTTTCAGTTTACACCGAGGCGTTTGAGGCCGGTGGCGGTCGTTCTATTTTGTCATCGACAACTACGCTGATGTCGCCTCTGCCGTACTTGGTCGGTGTGAAGTCGACGGCGCAGTCGTATATCAAAGCTGGTGCGAAGCAAGAAATAGAATTATTGGGCGTTAACTCGAGTGCCAAACCTATTGCGATTCAAAAATTAAAAGTGGAGTTACTTGAGTCAAAATATGTTTCGGTTTTGCAAGAACGCGGCGATGGCACCTTTGCTTATCAGTCGGTGCTGAAAGAAGAAGTGGTGAGTGCCGAAAACATCGACTTGAACGACAAAGGTTTAAAATACGGTTTAAAAACCGATGCGCCAGGCGATTTTGTTTTGATTTTTAAAACCGACAAAGGCCTCGAGGTCAACCGCTACAGTTACTCCGTAGCTGGCGAGAAAAATTTAGCGAAGAAAATGGATCGCAATGCTGAGCTAAAATTAGTGTTAAATAAAACCGATTACCAAAAAGGCGAAGAGATTGAAATGCAAATTCGGGCGCCTTACACGGGTGCGGGTTTGATCACGATTGAGCGGGATCAGATTTATACTTTCAAATGGTTTAAGGCGACCACGACGAGCAGTGTGCAGACCATTACTATCCCAGAAGGGCTAGAGGGTAATGCCTATGTCACGGTGACATTCACTCGCGACATTGGTTCGCCCGAAATTTACATGAGCCCACTGAGTTATGCGACGGCGCCGTTTTCTATCAGTCTCAAAAGTTTTCTAACTGAGATCGATCTTGAAGCACCCGCATTAGTGAAGCCTGGGGAAAAATTAAATATTAAGTACAGCGCCAATCGGGCGACAGATCTTGTGCTTTACGGTGTGGATGAAGGTATTTTGCAAGTGGCAAAATACAAGTTGCCTCAGCCGCTCAACTTTTTCTTTCAAAAACGTGCGCTTCAAGTGACGACTTTGCAAATTCTCGATTTAATTTTACCTGAATTTTCATTGGTGCGCGCGGCGGCTCCCGGTGGCGATGAAGGCTTTGGCGCCATTGGTAAAAATTTGAACCCATTTAAGCGTAAGAGTCAGCCGCCCGTGGTTTTTTGGAGTGGCATTTTAAAAGCCGGCCCTGAGAAAAAGAATTTTCAATATCAGGTGCCTGATTACTACAACGGCAATGTGAAAATTATGGCGGTGGCCAGCCAAACATCGGGCATGGGCTCGGCTGAGACGGCGACAGTTGTGCGTGGTGATATCGTGATCACTCCCACTGCGCCGACTTATTCAACTCCCGGTGATGAGTTTGAATTGTCGGTGGCGATTTCAAACCAAATTGAAAAGTCAGGTGCCCAGGCGCAAATTCAGGTTGCCGTTGAAGGCGGCAAGGCTTTCAAAGTGAGTGGCGAGGCCACACAAAATTTACTTGTGGGTGAAGGCCACGAAGGGGTTTTGAAGTTCAAAGTCACGGTGCTTGATCAATTGGGCGAGGCGGCTCTCCACATTACAGCAAAAAGCGGTAAGGCCTTGGCGAAAATGTCGGTGCCCATGGGTGTGCGGCCGGCAACGCCTTACCGTACAATGACACAAGTGGCGGTGAGTAAAGACTTACCGGCATCGGTCGATGTGAAAGAAGATCATTACCCTGAATATCGTAAAAAGGTTTTTGCTGCGGCAGTGGGGCCGGTGGCTTTTAGTGCGGCTCTTGCAGAATATTTAGAGCAGTACCCTTATGGTTGCACTGAACAGGTGTTGAGTCGCGCTTACCCAGGTTTGCTTAAAAAGACGCGGGGGATTTTAGGACTCAAAAAAGATAATGAAGCGAAAATTTTCGATGAGGCGATCACCGCATTACGCACGCGACAAACTGCAGCTGGTGGGTTTGGTCTATATTCAGGTCAAGAGTCACCGAATGCTTTTATTTCGCTCTACGCGTTACTGTACCTAACCGAAGCGAAAGATAAAGGCTATGTTGTGCCACCTGAGTTGCTCGATCGCGCTCTTGAATTTGCGGCGCAAACTTCGCTCGATGCCGGTCAGAAAATCGATACAGTGCGAGAAGCGGCTTTGGCGCAATACTTACTTGCGCGCAATGGTCGCGTGCCTAAGTCTGATATTCAAGGTTTTGTAAAACGGTTTCTCGCGAAAGATAAAAACAATGGTCAAGATATTACTCTGGCGTTTATTGCGGCGACTTACAAAATTTTAAAATTAGATAACGAAGCCCAAAGTTTGATTAAGAGTGTGCCCGCCATTCGTCAGCAGTTGGGTTACAATGGTTACTACTATGACCCTCTCGTGCATAGCGCTTATTATTTGTATTTGGTGGCGAAGCATTTCACTGACAAACTC
>JAYUVI010000175.1:0-2840 GCA_043754135.1 Bdellovibrionales bacterium
GATCACTTGCGAGCTCTCAGGCGTTGGTGTCGTCGACTGTTGGGGCGTTGTAGCTTCAGTCACAGCCGCTGCCGTTTTTTCGGCAGAATCGGCGGCGTTGCTTTCAGCCGCGTCTTGCGCAAAGGCAGGCGCTGATGCGATCACGCCAACGCACCACATGTGACCGAGAAGAAATAAAATACTGGCGTTACTGTTTGGCCACTTCAACGAGCACCTTAGCTGGGCCCACTGGGATACCTTTCGGCCAGGGCAGAGTGAATTTACGAAATTTACCAGCGAGAATATTTTGTGAACCAATCTTGTTGGCCGATTCTTGCGGGAATTCGTATTCTTTATTATTCAATACGGCCTTGAACTTGGGGCTTTTTAAGACGAAATGTTGAGTGCCTTTATTCTGAATGGTGAGCACCATATCTTGACCTGATTTACCCACCACTGCTGCTGCTTCGGCATGGATTTCAGGTTTCGTGCCTTGTGGAGTGACATAGAGTGAACCAATATATTTTGTAGCAATGGCAATCGACGCCACTGCACGATTTTTTACTTTTTCTGGGTCTGTCACATTGATCGGGAATTCTTCAGCAATCACGCGGAAGGCTAATTCTGTTTTTAGTTTTGGGTCGCCTACATAAGTGACTCGCACAGTGCGCTTTTCTTTTGGGTTTAAGATCATCTGAGACGGAAAAATTTGAAACATATCGCCGATGTCTTTGTTCTCTGCGTATTTTTCTTTACCGTCAGCATCAGGGTCGCGTTTGTAAATCGCAACCTGCACCGGCGTTTTTGTATCATCAGAGTTCGTAATTGTGAGTGAGGTCGTTGCGCCCGGGCCACCAGGGGTCACGGTGACAATAATAGGCGAAAGGTCAAATGAAGCGAAACTTAGGATAGGCCAAAAGAACAACGAAATGCCGAAGCTACGAAGCAGTTGCAACATGATGTCTCCCTAGATGAATACCTATTAAATAGTCTAGGGAGAGGTCGAGAGATGTTCAAACAAAAAAAGAGCTTCAGAGGAAGCCCTTTTTTGTGAATAAAGAGAAATTTTGAAAACTAAAACTTAGAGAGCGACCATCGTAATGGTGATGGTCATTGTGTAAACGCCAGCAAGAGGGAGTGTAGCAGTTGTGCCTGTCCAGTTTGCTGCCATTGCACAATCTTCTTCGATACCACCAACGGGGACGTTTGTTGTCAAGTCGTTCGCAATTGTTGATTTGTAGTCGGTGCCTGCTTGTAAGAGTGTTACACCGCCAGCTGCACCGAGTGTTGTTAAATCAAGTGTCTTGCAAGTGCCGGTTACGCGCACTTTGAAAGCCGATGCGAAGCCATAGCCAACGTTTGCTGAATCTTCGGGTCCGCCAGTTGCTGTGCTACTCGCAACCGTGATGCTTGCTGCATTTTCATTAAACTTGAAATGCAGAATGCCAATCAAGCGGTCAATCACAATGGCGCCTGGGGTGAGATCTAAATCACCTGGTAGGCCGCGAGTTGTGATACTGAATACAGCGGGTACGTTACCGCTTACATTCAGTGAGCCGATAGCTGTGTCACCAGTGGTTGCCCAAGCCGGTGTGCTGATGATCGCTAGCACCGCTGAAAAAGCTATGCTGAGCAAAAACTTCGTTGTGTTCATGATGCGTTCTCCTTGTTCATTTACTATTTTGCACGAGCAACTCATCGACACAATGGGTAGAAACTTAAACGGGATTCACGTCTGAGCCAGTCGGTGCACCCGAAAGTCTGCAATTCTAGACCTACGTCTGGTTTGTTTTCCTTCGACGAGACCAGCATTAAGTCGGGTGGTGGTTCGCCCGACTAGACTTAGTATGCGTATGTTGAGAGTCACACTTTTTATTCTGATTATATTTACTGTGGGTGTGGGGCAGTCCATTTTCGCCGCCGACAATGGCGCGGCGTCTGGCGCTGTTGCAGGTTATCGCGTTGTGACTTCGCAGTATTTGGTGAATATCGCAACCGAAGTTTATCACGATGAGCGAGTGTGGAAAGAAATTGCATACTGGAACAACATTCAACCCCCATATGTGTTGAGTCGCGGCCAGATTTTAATTTTGCGAAATTTGGCGCGAGGGCAACGAGTGCCGTCCGAGAATCGCGTGATTGCAGCAGAGTTGGCCACGGCGCGAGCCTCGCTGGCAGCAGTGGTGCCTTCGACGCGTAAACGCGCGTCAGTCGAGCGCGAATTATCTCGTGGCGGTCGCGGTTATATTTATGTCGTGAATGAGCGAGCGCCGTCTTTGTCGATGGTCGCGCGTGATCTTTACGGTGATCGCCGTTACTTTGGCGAGATCGCGCAGTGGAATGGTTTATCGCCTGATGCAAAACTAAGTTTAGGTCAGCGTCTGGTGATTAGTCGTGCGCCAACAGTTTCACTTGAAGAAGGTACAGCCGTGTTGGCGTCAGCGTGGGAGAGTCTCGGCAACGACGACATGGTTCGCCGCTTAGGTGAGGAACCTGTTGGAGTGCGCGCCGTCGCGCCCGCGCCAACAACTGCCTACGTCGCTCCGACACCTTCACCTGAGGAAAAAATTATACCGCCACGGCCTGTGACTTCAGTAGTGGCGGCGCCGCCCGCGGTAACAGCGCGGTCAAAAGCTTCAGCAAAAAATATCAAGCCTCCAGCAAAAGCCATTGAGCCAGCAAAAGTGATGCGCATGTTAAGTTCAACAACCCTACCAAAAGCGACGCCAAAAGTTGCACTGGTAAAAAAACCAGCGCTGACAAAACAACTGCCAGCGAAACGCGAACCAATTGTTGCACAACACGAACCAGCAGTTGCGCCACACGCACCAGCAGTTGCGCAGCACGAACCGATAGTTGCG
>JAYUVI010000176.1:0-2773 GCA_043754135.1 Bdellovibrionales bacterium
CATCGATGAAATTGCATGGGCCTTACCCTTATCTGAAGCGCAACTGGCTGACTTAGAAAACGGCAAGACCACGAAGCCGAATAAAAAGGTGCCAAAAATGTTTGCTGAAGTGTTGTCCATTATGTCAGATAAGTTTGACTCGGCTTCGCAACAACATCGTCTCGATTTTATAAAGTATTTTAGCCAAGATAGAAATCAAATGAATGTAGAATTCCCAGCTGCGGCTTGGGCGGCCATGACCTCGAGTGAGCGAAGCCGAATTCACGCAATTGGCAATTCAAGGGGTGTCTCGGCAGGTGTCAGAGAATTTTTACCCGAAGGGGTAGACGCGGCTGCCGATTTTCTAAAAGAATACATCGAAGAAACATTTCGCGGCGCCTCTGAAACCGAAATTGTTCCGATTTTAGATCTTATCTTGATGGCAGGCAAAAACCCTTTACTGGCCGACGAAAGACTGACGACTGACATTTATCAAGATGTACTGGGTCTGCTACCGGGCTCACTTGAAGAGACACTTATGAAAACGTACCGCGAGGTTGCGCCGTTGTCTTTGAAATCAGTTGCGGTGGCTTTCATGATTGCAAGAAAAAGCAGTGGCGAAACTGATTCGTTGATTTCAATATTTCTTGCTTTCGGGGCTTTCGGCAAAAAGGCGGCCCAACTGATGGCCGACTGGGGCCTATTGCCTGACGATTTAGTTCAAGACTTGGGTCAAATGAAAGATCAAGGGCCATCTCTAGGCCGATTCGCCGTCGAAAAACAAATGAAGCGCTTCTTGACGAAAGAAATGTTTCAAGCGCTGAGAAGTCGGCTTAGGCCGCTCAGCGCGGCCAGTATGAAAAGTGTTGTATTGGCTGATATTTTTGCGATGGGCGTACAGTCAGAACACATTCATGCCAACAACAGCACCAACATAGAATTTGCCAAAACATTTATCGCAAGGTTAGGTCAGAATCTCAATCACCCCCATACGGCATTGTTTGTTGACCTTATTGCAGCTTTAGAAAATCAGATTGTAGCTGAAGAGTCTATGTTGACCGAGTTGCAAACACTCAAAGAGCTGGCTGCTGATCTCGAGACAATAGCGGCTGGTATGACTGGCGAACTTAACGGTTGGCAGATTAAAGTACCTCAAGCGGCCGAAGATATGCCGCAGAACCAACAACTTATATTTATGGATTTTGCAGCTGGTGAAACTTTAAATCGATTGAAGGAGACAAACCCTGAACTGTCGAACGAGATTGGTCCGATTCTCGCGAAACTAACTGCGCGCCTCTTATTTCGCACCGGTAAAATGGATGCTGATCGACATACCGGCAACTGGATTATCGATGTGAAGACTAAAACCATTTACTTTATTGATGCCGGCCAAGTATCCACCTTGCAGGTTTCAAGCCCATTTGGCACTGACGAAAGAGTTATCATAGCCGATTTTTTGCGTGGGTTGAGCCTTAGAGATGCCAGGGTGACAGCCCGTGCGGTTTCAGCAATGAGCTCAACGCAAAGTGGTCCATTTGCAGTTGATATTGCGAGCTACTTCGCCACAAATCCGCACGACACGATCGCTGAACGAGTTTTGAATATTGCTTCTATTGCCGCCAATAACGATTGCCATTTAGAAGATAAATACTTGGTCGGTGTTTTAAAGGGATTTTTAGTTTTAAAGAACAACAAGTATTTAAACGACAAAGAGTTTAACAAAATTTTTGAAAAAGAAATTATGTACCTTTATTCGCAGAAACCATTTGCTATGGGAAAGGCTGCGTTTGATTACCTGAGAGCGAAGTTGTCACCCAGCGTATCGAGACCGCGTGGCCAGAAGCAGGCATGCATAGACCCGCTTCTTTAAATGATGTTTTGCCCATAAAAAATTCAAAACTCAACACCTTGTGGACAATCTAAGTATTGTCCACAGATAATTTTGTTACAAAATGAGACCACTCGAACCATTTGAAATTTATAAAGAATCTGTACGATTCAAATAAAATAATAATTCATTAGACCCAGTTACTATCCGATAAGTTAAGTGCAGGCCGGCAATCAGTTTATGCCTCGCCACTGAAATCGGCGGCATTGGAGTAAGATAATGGCAGAATCATTTCGCAAACTGAAATCAAATAAATTGGCTAACCTTATCGGCTTCGTTATTGTGCTGTCTTCGGTGATCGCCATTTATAATAATGCTGGCCCATCAATAGATACAACCTTAGTTGGTCGTACCTTGGGCCCAGTTGATATCGAATCCCTTTCGCGATTAAGTGCTCCGCGTGAGCCTTTTCCCGTATTTTCAATGTCGGATGTCAGCGCTTTATCCGGTATGCAGCCTGGGCAGGTCGCAACAGTAGTAACAGGCAGGACTACACAAGTTTTAAGTCAAAGCGAAATCATAGGTTTGGCTCAGTCTGGGCGTTTTGATCGTATTCGATTCGAAGGGATCAACGCGATCAACCCGAATTTTCAAACTCCGATTAATGTGATTGGTACAGATAGTGTGGCAAACTCGAGCCAAATACTAAACGGCCTAGTCACTTTTAAAAATGGTAACATGGGGTTTGCGGTTGGCAACCTTGAGCATTTTTCGAATTTAGCATCGAGCCATACAATTGCTGGTATTGAAATTTGGGGTAAAGTGCCGCCCGGTATTCAATCAATTGATACTATGTCAGTTTTAAGCAGAACAACAGCTAACCCTATTCAAGATATTTTTTCGCAAATTGGCTCGAATCATATAAGTACAGCAGGTCAATTGGGTGTAAATGGGTCAACCATATAC
>JAYUVI010000177.1:0-5193 GCA_043754135.1 Bdellovibrionales bacterium
CGTTGATCAGAAGCATTACGCCCGATTTTAAAAGCGACTTTAAAATTGGGTATGTTGGCGGGCAAACGTGACCCGCGCAATTGCAACAGCGGTTTGCTGGTTTCGCTGTAACTGTTCCACACCGAGTATTGCCCGAGTTTTGAAGTGGCTTGCGCTGTTGCAGGTATATCGCTGCGGTCACGGCGACCGAAGTCTCTGATCCCGCCACCTTTGGGTGACATTAATTGTTGATATCGTTCTCGGCGCATGAGGCTGTCTTTTACTTTTTGGAAAAGATCCATATTGCGCTGAAAAGCATTTTTCTCAGAATTCAATCTTTGTAAAATGGCTTGCGCGCGATCGACTATTACGCGACCGACAATATGAAACTGCGGTTCAATAACCTCGCCACGGCGATTGAACACACAACCGCGAGCTTCGCCATAAAGTGTGCGCGCGACGTGATCAATAGCCGCAAGCTCAATGTCGGTGACGGTGCGATTCACAAGTCGATAATTTCGGCCGTGAAAGGCGGGTTCAATAATCGCATCAAAAACATTTCCGTTGATAATAGGTTTGTCGTTGTACATGTCATCGGCAGTGCCCGTGGGGTTATTGAAAAGCCATTCTGTAATGGCATCTTGAATCATCTCTTTCGCTTTCAGTGACCACTCACCTGCGCCGAGCGGGTAGGGTATCTCAGTCATTTTAATAGTGTCGTTAAAGCGTGCAGCAAGACCAGCTGTTTTATATTGCTGAATCAGCTTCAGTGCATCTTTACGGTCGGCCTCTTCAATTAGCGAAAGTCCAACTTCGAGGTAAGCATGTACCGCGCCGAAAACTTCAGGTTTTATAAGCTCAGCACGCAAACGACGAAAGGCATTTTGAAACTCTTCACTTCGCGAGACTTCACGAATGTCGGCGTTGCTTTCAACATAACTCATAAAATCTTCTTTGGGCGTTTGCGCCAAATACATCAGCGCTTCAGGCTGTTGCATGACCCAGCGAAACGTGGCGTTCGCAAATTGCGTGCGCACCGCTGTGAAGCGATTTAAATCGTTCAGCACCAAAATAAAATTTTCTAAGCGTAAAATAGTGGTGAGGGCATCAGTAAGGGCTTCGGGAGCCGGCATATTCTCGAGGTTTTTCGCGTTCCGCACTACTTTGGCGGTGATGCCGAGACGATATTTCTCCCAATTGTGTTCAAGCATTTCAATGCTCAAGTCTTGACCAAACAGACTGGCCCACTGGGGCGTTCGCGTTTGCGCGCGATCTTCTGCCGACAAATTGAAACGGGAGCGCACAGTTTCAAACCACGGGCTCTCGGCCAGTAGGTCATCGGCATAAATCGGCGAAAGCGCGAATAGCAAAGTGTACAGAAAAATTAACATGCGCTGTTGCTAGCAAATGCTGTGTGAGGGGTCAAAACACGCATTAAAAAGAATTTTTTACGTAAATAAATTACGCGTTGTCGTAGCCAGAAACCGGCGGGCACGAACAAACGAGGTTACGGTCGCCGTAGACATTGTCGATGCGGCCAACAGTGGCCCAAAACTTGTGCTCACGAACCCACTTCAATGGGTACGCGGCTTTTTCGCGACCGTAGGGGTGTGACCATTTATCGGCGGTGATTTGGCTCAAGCAATGAGGTGCATTTTTCAAAACGTTGTCTTCACGACTGGCTTTGCTGCTCTCGACTTCGCGAATTTCTTCACGAATGGCGATCATCGCTTCGCAAAAGCGATCAATTTCTTCACGTGATTCGCTCTCTGTAGGTTCAATCATCAACGTGCCGGCTACGGGCCAAGACATGGTGGGTGCGTGAAAGCCGTAATCGATTAAACGTTTCGCAATGTCGTCTACCGAAACTCCCGCCGACTCTTTAAAGCCGCGTACGTCGACAATACACTCATGCGCCACCCAACCACCGCGCCCGCGGTAAAGAACCGGGTAATGATCAGCTAACCTTTTAGCAATATAGTTGGCGCTCAAAACCGCGACCTGTGTCGCGCGGGTGAGGCCTTCAGAACCCATCATGGCAATGTAGGCCCACGAGATCGGTAAAATACTCGCTGAACCCCATGGCGCGGCTGATACCGCTTTTGAACCTGTTTTCGGGCCGCACTCTGGCACTAACGAGTGGGTGGGCAAGAAAGGTTTTAAGTGCGCGCTGACTCCGATGGGGCCAATACCTGGGCCGCCACCGCCGTGGGGTATGCAAAAAGTTTTATGTAAATTCAAATGACAAACATCGGGCCCGAAATCGCCTGGTCGAGCGACACCAACGAGAGCATTGAAGTTAGCGCCATCCATGTACACTTGGCCGCCGCTAGCATGAATAATCTGGCAAATTTCTTTAATCGAGTCTTCGAATACACCGTGAGTGGAAGGGTAGGTGATCATCAACGCCGACAAATCGTTCTTATATTGTTCAGCCTTCGCGCGTAAATCAGCGACATCCACGTTTCCGTTGTCGTCACACTTTACAGCCACCACTTTCAAACCGGCCATCACGGCGCTGGCGGGGTTTGTGCCATGGGCGCTTGTAGGAATTAAGCAAATATTGCGATGCGCTTGCCCTTGCGATTTCTGATAAGCGCGCACAACAAGCAATCCGGCAAACTCGCCTTGCGAACCGGCATTGGGTTGCAACGAAATGCCGACAAAACCTGTGGCTTGCGACAACCAGTTCTCTAACTGAGTGATCATTTCTATATAACCCTGTGCTTGAGCCAACGGAGCAAACGGGTGCAAAGCACCAAACTCAGGCCAGGTGACTGGGATCATCTCACTAGTCGCATTAAGTTTCATCGTACATGAACCGAGTGGGATCATCGCTTGGTTCAGCGCCAAATCTTTTTGCTCAAGTCGGTGAATGTAGCGAAGCATTTCGGTTTCAGATTGATAAGAATTAAATGTCGGGTGAGTGAGATACTCTGATTGTCTAATCAACTCACTCGCATTTTTCGCAATGGCGGGAGTAACGAGCGTGACATGGGCTGCGCTGCCTCGGCCTTTATGTTGCCCAAAGATAGTCACGAGCTTTTCAAGATCATTCGCTTCGGTCGTTTCATCTACAGCAATCAGCAGCTGTTTGTCGCCCCACAATCCCAAATTAATTTCATGGGCTTGAAATTCTTTAACTAATTTTTCGCGTTCACTAGAACTGGCGAGCTCAATGCAAAGAGTGTCAAAAAACACTTTGTGTTTGAACTGAAAACCCAGGCCTTGCAACTGTTCAAATAGCCACGAAGTTTTTTCGTGCACTTTCTCCGCTGTATTTTTTAAACCCTTCGGCCCATGGTAAACCGCGTACATCGAAGCCATCACCGCAAGCAGAACTTGTGCTGTGCAAATGTTACTTGTCGCTTTTTCGCGACGAATATGTTGCTCACGGGTTTGCAAAGCTAAACGCAACGCTGGGTTGCCGTGCACATCTTTCGACATGCCGATAATTCGCCCCGGCAGTAAACGCGTGAACTCTTCTTTCACGGTGATGTAAGCGGCGTGCGGGCCACCGAAACCCATCGGTACACCAAATCGCTGAGTGTTGCCTATCACTATGTCAGCACCCCATTCACCCGGTGGTTTGAGTAAACACAAACTTAAAAGATCAGCGCCCACCACAAAGTGCATTCCGGCGTGGTGAGCCTGCTCAGCTATTTTTTCATAAGAGCGCACAAGGCCCGAAGCGGTCGGGTATTGCGTGTAAAGCGCGAAGTAAGAATCATCGAATTTATGTGTCATCACATCGCCGAAAACAATTTCCACACCTAAAGGTTCAGCCCTTGTTTGCAACACTTCTTTCGTTTGCGTGAACACGTCTTGGTCGACAAAAAATTTTTTGCGGGGGTCTTTTTTCTGAGTATGAAAACTGAGCATCATAGCTTCAGCAGCAGCTGTGGCTTCGTCAAGCAGTGAAGCATTCGACATGGGCAGACCGGTAAGGTCCATCAACATGGTTTGAAAGTTGAGCAGAGCCTCCATTCGACCTTGAGAAATTTCAGCTTGGTAAGGAGTGTAAGCCGTATACCAACCCGGGTTCTCAAGAATATTACGCAAAATCACTGGCGGAGTGAACGTCCCGTAATAACCTTGGCCAATGTAAGACTTAAAAACTTTGTTTTTTTTAGCTACAGCATGCGCGCGAGTGAGGAATTGGCTTTCAGAAAGTGCTGCGCCGATATCAAGAGATTGCCGAGCCAGAATAGTGCTCGGAGCGGCAGATTCAATCAAGTGGTCGAGGCTTTTTGCACCAACCACTTTCAGCATAAATGTGAGATCAGTTTCTGACGGACCAATATGACGAGAAGCAAAGCTTTCACGCATGTGAAAACTCCTTAGGCGTTAATGCTCGAGGCTTTTGATTTTACTTTACGTGTGGTTTTCTTTGCCGAACCTTTTGCAACCGCCGTCGCTTTTTTGGCCGTTTTCTTGATTTTCATTTTCAAATTCGACTTTAAATTTGATGACGCTTTTACAATCGTACCACGGTGTTTCGTGATGCGTGTTTTGATCGTTCGCAAATGCTTTTCAGCGTCTTGGCGTGTGGCCTTTAAAACCCGCAAGCTTTTGTTAAATTCACGATCAAATTGTTTTTGCGCTTTGTGCACAGCTTTCATCACTTGGCCGTAACGACTCTCGAGTGATTTCAAACGTGTTTTAGCTTCAGGGCTCAAATGTGAGTTGAGATCGAAGTTTTGGATTTCACTCTGAACATCACCGGCCAATCTGCCGAGCTCAGTTTTCAAATCGTCGACATTTTTCACTTTTAAAAGATCTTCGAAGCGCATGAGCCAACGATTCTCTTCTGAAGCATGGGCATTCGTTGCTGTAGGGGCTTCATTTGCGTCTGGGTATGTTGAATTTTCTGGATTCGCCATTTGTGACCTCCCGTAAGGGCTGTTAAGGGCTGTTCAAGACCTGCATCTGGCGACGAATTTCGACAAAGATGAGAGTAAAGTCAAGCGAAGTGACAAAAGAGTAAAAACCTCCATTGACGTGACAACTATTAGAAGGCTATTCGCATGTGTTTGGGAGAGAGAAATTAATGAATTCTTATGCCCCGGCGTCAGTGCCAATTTGGTCCTTAAGTCGTGTTCAGCATGCGCTGAAAAATGGCAACACCTTGCCGTCTCCCTTGTGTTTGGGTGGGCGTTTAAGCGGTTTGCATTTAGTTTCGGCTGACGGAGCGGTGAGTTTACCCCAGCCTAT
>JAYUVI010000178.1:0-3169 GCA_043754135.1 Bdellovibrionales bacterium
CGGAATCACCTCGCGCTATAAAAACGATGAAGGCCGCGTGCCGGTACTGAGTCTCGATCCAAGGCTTGAAGAACTCATCGCGAATTCTCTGCTGCAGACCGAGCAAGGCGTGCAGCTCGTTATGGATCCGCATTCAGCGCAAGACATGATCAATCGCATTGCAAAGACCATTGAAATGCACCCTGAAATTGCAGGTCAGCCGATTCTTATGACGAGCCCCACAGCCCGCCGTCATATTTACAAATTAACGTCGCGGTTCATACCGCAGCTGGCAGTGATTTCTCATAACGAACTGACCACCGATGCCAATATCACTTCTATCGGACAAGTCGAGGTAGCACATGCAGGTTAGAAAATTTGAAGCCAAAACTATAAAAGACGCCATAGAGCTTGTGAAATTTCACATGGGCCCAGATGCGATTATACTCTCTGCCAAAGATAACACAAAAAACTTCGGCCTTATGGGTGAAGCCAGCGTTGAAGTCACTGCGGCTGTTTCAGAAAACAGATTACACAAAAAGAAATTAGCCGAGAGCAAACTCGACTCGCATTCAAAGCAGAAGTATATGGCGTCAACGGCGCGCCAGCAAAAAGAGTTCATTGACAAGTCGTACGCTAAAAATGAACAACCTCAAGTTTTTATAGATGGTGACGAAGGTATTGCATCGACAGCACAACAAGGTGGCGGCGCAACAGTATCATCGACGCCACTGCCTCGCCGCCCCACTTCAGCTCGGTATATTGATATCGGCGAAGATGGTGAAGCTACACCAGAAATCGCAGCACAAGCGCGCGCGCGGACGCCGAACACTTCAGCCGCGCCAGCAACTGTGGCCGAAATGGCCGCCGTTATGAAAGCGAATGAAATGAACGTCGACAAAATGCAAATCTCTTATTTACAAAAAGAAATTATGGGTCTGCGTGGGTTAATCGAGAAGTTTCAAAGCGTGCCACAAAATTTTATGACTCTTCACCCGGGTGCTGATGAAGGTCTGCCCTATGAGCTGAACTTTATTTTTAAACGTTTGCGCGATGCCGGTGTTTCACCAGAGGCGGTGAGCGAGATGCTCAAGATCGCGAATGAAGTTATTCCGCATGATCAGAAAAAGAAGCGCGCACTTATTGATGGCTGGGCCGTAAAATATATTCTTGAGCACGTGCAGACGGTCGATAAACCATTTAAAACCAAGTACCATGTTTTTGTTGGCCCGACCGGCCAAGGTAAAACTTCGACCGTTATCAAAATGGCCTGCCACCTAATGATGAAAGAGCGAAAAAAAGTGGCCCTACTTTCAGGCGACGTTATAAAAGTGGGTGCTGCTGATCAGCTTAAAATTTATGCGCAAATTCTTAATGTGCCTTGTGCGGCTGTTACTAAGCCACAAGACTGGCTGCATTTTGAAAAAGCATTGCCCAATGTGGACCACGTGTTGTTCGACACTCCCGGGGTTACCCTTAAAAACCCTCACGACTTTGATATACTGAGAAATATTTTGCCGCCTTATATGAAAGACATGACCGTGCACTATGTTCAGTCGGTACTTGCACGTGATGCTGACGCCTGCGAAATTGCCGAGCGTTTTAAAGTGATCGGTTTTAACGACGTCATTATCACACGCCTAGATGAAGCCCTTCAGTATGGTTTGATTTATAATTTTCAAAAACAAATGAATGTGCCACTCCACTCGTTTGGCATAGGCAATAATATACCCGAAGACTACGAGCTCGCGACGAAAGAGCGCGTAGTCGATTTGATTTTTGCTCTCTCAAAAATTAAGAAAGAAAGAGGTTAGTACATGAGCGCAACGGCGATACCCCCAAAGGCGATGCCCGCTTGCACACGCACCATCAGCATAACATCGGGTAAAGGTGGCGTGGGTAAATCTACACTGGTTTCAAACATAGCTTTAAGTCTGAGTCAGAAGGGCCATCGCGTGCTCATTCTCGACGGCGATTTGGGCATGGCGAATGTTGACGTGATGTTTGCGAAACGCACCACACACTCTATTGAGCATGTGCTTTCTGGTGAGAAACGTCTCGAAGAGATTATGGTACAAGTGGCGCCGAGTGTTTATCTGATCCCCGGCGGCAGTGGCGTTTACGGTTTGCAGCAGATTGATACTTTTCAAAAGAAGATGCTCCTCGACCAGGTGAGTGAGTTGCAAGAACCGTTCGACTATATGTTAATCGACACAGCTTCAGGCATAGATGACAATGTGCTCTACCTCAATTCGGCCGCACAAGAGGTGATGGTGGTAGTGACCCCTGACCCTGCGAGTTTGACCGATGCCTATGCGTTGATCAAAGTGATGCACAAAAAATTCAACGAACGTCGATTTTCTATTGTGGCGAATATGGTGCAAGATGAACGTGAAGCACTCGCTATATATAGACGGCTCAGTGATGTGACTCAAAAGTTCCTGTGCGTAAGTCTAGATTACAAGGGGTTTATCCCTACAGATAGCGACTTAAGGACCGCAACAAAGTCGCAACAGTTGATACTGCAATCTAAACCGCATTCGACTTCGGGCTATGCAATTCAAATGCTCGCCGAAAAGATGAGTGGTTACGTGCCTCAAGCGACAGTGAAGGGTGGCATGCAGTTTTTTTGGGAGCAACTTGTTGGCGTGGCCTAAAAAAATAGGACTATGGGTACAATTCTCACTTTGATAAACTTTTTGTAAGGGGATCGAGATATATGAAGGCTATTAAAGGGGGAGCGATGCGCAAGAATACTTCTAGTGGCGCCAATGCCAGCGCGTTATTACAGAAATATAAAGAAGAACCCACCAAAGTTACGGCCAAGCAAAAAGACGATTTGATAATGGAGTATGCTCCGTTGATCAAATTTATCGCTCAGAAAATAGCGGTGAGACTGCCATCGCACATAGAGTTAGACGATTTGATTTCAAGCGGTGTGATTGGCTTGATGGATGCCATCGAAAAATACGATCCAACTCGCGATAACAAATTCAAAACTTACGCTGAATTCCGCATCAGAGGATCCATTTTGGATGAACTGCGTGCGCAAGATTGGGTCCCGCGCTCGGTCCGTGACAAAGCCAAGCTTCTTGATCGCACAATGATCAAACTCGAAGCCGAAATGGGCAGAGTTGCGACCGACGAAGAAATTGCCAACGCTTTGCAAATGTCCATGGAAGAATTCTAC
>JAYUVI010000179.1:0-3470 GCA_043754135.1 Bdellovibrionales bacterium
CATGCAAATTTGTCGAGCGGTTACAAGCGGCTGCACACGGGATTTCGCCTTTAAATCTATGACGCGAACCTTATAATGTTCAGCTACTAACTTTTGAATATCATCAATAGTGAGACTGCGTGTTTCATCATGGGTCGCCAAAATTTTCTTACTTAAATCTAAGGAGATGGGAAGCCCCTGCAGCTCAGCAAACATTTTTATCTTGTTCAAGTTGCCCTCAAGCTGGCGAATCGAGGTTTTAGAGATTCGCGCTATATAGCTGACGACATCAGGATGAAGAGGCATGCCTCGGCGCTCGGCCTTATAACGCAAAATTGCCATACGGGTCTCAATATCAGGCATCTGAATATCTGCGATTAATCCCCATTCTAAACGGGTTTTAATACGATCTTCTAGGCCCATT
Source organism: Bdellovibrionales bacterium (assembly GCA_043754135.1). GTDB lineage: Bacteria > Bdellovibrionota > Bdellovibrionia > Bdellovibrionales > UBA1609 > RBG-16-40-8. Next base: position 404 of record JAYUVI010000179.1, read on the forward strand.
ATATCTTTTGGCATGCGGTCGCTCGCCACAATCACCTGTTGGCCTTTTTCAAAAAAATCATTCAGCGTGTGAAAAAACTCCTCTTGAACAGCCTCACCGCGACCCAAAATTTGGATGTCGTCCATAAGCAAAATGTTGCACTTTTCGCGGTATTTTTGACGAAATTTGTGCATTTCATTGCGGCGAATACTTGAGACAAAATCATTGATAAAACGTTCTGCGGAACAATAACAAATCACAAGGTGGGGGAAGTGCTCTCGCACGTGATTACCCACGGCATTTAACAAGTGGGTTTTACCCATCCCGGTCGGCCCGCAAATAAAGAGAGGGTTATAGTTTTCGGCTCCAGGACTATTCGCAATACTGTGTGAAACCGCGTGGGCAAACTCATTATTTCGACCCACAACAAACGTAGAAAAGGTGTATTCGGGATTTAAAGCATCTTTGGCCGGGCCATAATGCCCACCATTGGGCGGTATAGAGACCGCCGGACGAGTGGGCGAATGAATAGGCATTTCAATGGGCGCCTCAAGCAGAAGCTGTTCTTCTTGCTGCTTCACCACCACCAGGTCAATATGAAAGGGAAAACTGCAAACTACTGAAATTTCTAAAGAAATTGTCTCGAGAAGGTTTTGTGAGATCCAGTACTGGTGAAGGAGTGAGGGAACGCTGATTTTAAAAACGCTGCCGCGGTCGTCGCTCTCTACCGCAATCAACTGAGTTGGGTTGAACCACATAATAAGAGGCTGATTCTGCTGATTTTTTGAAATGATATTGGCTTTAACCTGTCGCCAGACTTCTTGAAAATCCAATGTTGCCCCTACTTTTAAAACCCAAAACTGCTGGTATTTGAGAGGCTTAAACGCCTGACAAATTTTGCTACTTCAACGGTTCGCTTTTTAATTTGCTTTTTTACCCCAAGCCGAACTCGTATCATAGCCCTGTGGCAGTTTCAATGCCTTGACGAGTCTATAGGCTTATGGTTTTATACGCAAAATTATTGACAGAAATTCTGCTCTAAGTCGTTGAAAATGGAGACGTAAATGAAAAGAACCTTCCAGCCGAGTCGCAAAAGAAGAAAAAAAGTCCATGGCTTTCGTTCAAGAATGGCCACAAAAGACGGCCGCCAAGTTTTAGCTCGTCGCCGAAAAAAAGGCCGTAAACGCCTTGTCGTCGCAATCGGTGGCAAATAAGAGAAAAATTCCTGTTCTAAAAAGCCGATCTGACTTTGATGCTCTTCGAGCTAATGGTCAGATCATGCAAATCAATTCATGGCTCATGATCAGCCTGATGAAGAATACGAAAGGCTTTTTAAGAGTGGGTTGGACTCTACCCACTTACACCGGTACCGCGGTCACTAGAAACCGGCTCAAAAGGTGGATGCGCGAGTACTTGGCGCGGAGGAGTGACACCGTTTGTTTATGGAGTTGGGACGTTAATTTGGTGCTGAAGAAACGAAATACTGCGTTTTATCGGCAATTGAAGCATGAGGATCTGAATGCAGCTTTGGATATGGTTATTAGAAAAATTTCGCCAAAAAATTGAAGCACTTGTGTTAGAGAGCCTTCAGTTCGGCATTTCTTTTTATCGCATTTTTATATCGGGCCATTTAGGCGGCAACTGTCGATTTTACCCATCATGTTCAGAATACGCCGAAGAAGCGTTTCAAAGCCATCGACCTGTAGATGCGATTTTTTTAGTTACTCGCCGCCTTTGTCGTTGTCATCCCTTCGGGGCTTCGGGATATGATCCCCTCCCTGAGGTGATCAAATGACAGCGCAGAATCGTCCGCCAAGCTTATTCGACAGTCGTTTTATTTTTTCATTAATATTGATTGTGCTGTGTTGGGTGGGTTGGCAATCGTATTTGGCAAAGAAATATCCAGAGTCCTACAAAAAACGTGATGCAGCTGTCTCAACGACAGCCGTAACCAATGGAGATGCAGCAACAATTGCAGCTGTCGGCAGCAAAGCGGGGGTAACTAGTACACAAGCGCAAGCACCAGAGGTCAACGCGAGCAATACTCTGCAAACAAATGAAACGCTCACGCCTTTTGAAAATGATATTTGGAGTTTTCGAATTTCGTCTCAAGGCATGGCTTTGAAAGACGTCGTGCTCAAACAACATACCCTGCGTTCGGGCGATAAAGTTTCATTTGCTAGCGACGGTGACGATGTAAGTCTGTTTGCTACAGGATTAGCGGGTCAGAGAGAGCCGCTCAGCTTCATAATCACAAAAACAAGTGACACAGAATTTGTTGGAGTGTCGAACTCTAACGGCATGAAGGTCACTAAGGTATTACAAATAAACTCTGAAAAAAATACGATCTATACGCGTATTCAAGCGGAAAACATACCTGCCACAGTGACGGGATTTTACACAGAATTCCGCGAAAAAGTTAAAAAGCATGTATCGAGTGGGTTTTTCTCCCGAGACCCGGAACACCAAGAGTTTTATGTTGATCATGATGGCGGCAAACACACCCGCACGATGGTGAATGTCGATTCGGCACAAACAGCGACGTATAATCAAACCAAGGTCGCCGCATTTGGCTCGCAATATTTTGCCGTGGCCGTTATCGATAAATCAGCGGTAATCCCTGAATTTCTAGAAGCGACTATCACTTCTCCCGATCATTTGGGTGTGGGGGTATTAAAGTATAGTTTGCTGAATAAAGCCACAAGCATGGTTCTTGAATACACGGCGTTTGCGGGACCAAAATCGTATCCACTTTTAGCATCGATAGATGCAGATCTTGCCGGATTAGTTGATTTTGGTTTTTTCAATGCCATTGCCAAAATGCTTTTCTGGCTTATGCGCGCGCTGGAGTCTTCGCTGAGTAATTGGGGACTTGCTATTATTTTTCTCACAATTATCGTGCGTATCGTCGTGTTGCCATTGAACTTAGTGGGTTACAAGCAAATGAAGGCTATGACAAAGATTCAGCCTGCGATGAAGGCTCTCAGAGAAAAATATAAGAACGACGCACAAAGAATGAATCAGGAAACTTTGAGTCTTATGAAAGAGGCGAAAGCCAATCCGCTCGGCGGGTGCTTACCCATGTTGG
>JAYUVI010000180.1:0-6610 GCA_043754135.1 Bdellovibrionales bacterium
CTGACGAAGTGGCCTACATTTTCATTGATGTTGCGCGCAAAACTAGAGAAGTGCCGGCGTTAAAGAGCGCGATCAAAAATGGGGATTTGACAGTTTCAAAAGCGAAAAAAATCACTTCAGTTTTAACTGCCGAAAATCAAACCCATTGGCTTGATCTCGCAAAAAATAGCAGCAAGCGCGAACTCGAAAAACAGGTTGCGGCGGTCGCGCCTAAAACTGCGGTGAGAGATTTACTTAACTATGTAAATGCGCAAGATGAGGTGGCAGAAAAAATTAAGATTATTAAAACTGAAAGTCTAAATTGTGTGGCCTCTGCAAATGGGTCACAGCCCAACGCTGCGGTGTCAACGATCTGCCGGGTGCAGCTGCAGGTGGGAGTTTCTGAAAAACTCATGTTACAAATTCGCCGCGCGCAAGATGTACTGAGCCAAAAACGTCAGCGCAGCGCAGGACTAGAGGAACTTCTACAGATCATGACTACTTTATTTTTAGAAAAACACGATCCGCTCGAGAAAGCGAAGCGCCACGTGATTCGAGGAGAAAAGTCTGTTCACGCGAAGGTTGAGGGCAACGATTTGGCCGCTGGGAGACCTAGAAATTTATCTGCCAGTAAACATTACGGCGAACAAGTCGCGGGCCCAGTTACGAATCAACAAGTCGCGGGCCCAATTGCAAATCGACAAGTCCCGGGCCCAGTTACAAATCAACAAGTCGTACATTTTGGGGTCAGTAACCAGATGATGCTAAGTGGTCAATCACAGCATTCGATACTTGCAGTGACCAAGTCACACCAATCATTGCTGACACAGACGCAACGGCGAACACCGCGCTGCCGGCACGGACTAAACATAAAATTTGGCTCACCCACCAGGGCCGTTGCTCACACATCGATGAAAGTGGCGAGCGATGTGGGCAAAAACGATTTTTGCATATTCACCATGAGCAACCCGTAGCGAAAGGCGGCACCCATCAGATCAGCAACCTTAACCTGCTCTGTGCGGGCCACCATCGGGTCGAGCATTTGTAATGCGAAAAAGTCGTACGCCCCAGTTATGAATCTATAAATCTCGGGCTCCCTTACTAGCAGTCCCGCTTAGTGGTGAATCAACGAGTCCCGGGCCCAGTTCGATGTATTGCACTCCGGATTTGCTATTTACGGCCCGAGGCGTTAAAACACCACCTGGGAAAAGCGTAATCCTGACTCTATTTTCAGACCCCAAAGAGGCCCACCAAATGACCGCAGCAAAATTTTCGCGCGTATATATTGAAATCAGCAATATCTGCAATTTGCAGTGCGATTTCTGCCCCGAAGTTGAGCGCGGCAAAAAAGTCATGTCGCAGCCACTGTTTGAAAAAATCATCGACCAAGTCAAGCCGCTGACAGATGAAGTCACCTTTCATTTGATGGGCGAACCACTCGCGCACCCGCAATTCAGTGAGTTTGTTGCTTATTGCGAAAAGCAAAAAGTGCCGGTCAATATCACCACCAACGGCACCTTACTCAATCACAAACAACGGATAGAAGATTTGCTCTCGCCGACAGTCCGACAGGTTAATTTTTCGCTGCAAAGTTTTACCTCCAACTACCCTGGTCAAGACGTGCAACCCTACTTAGAAAATATTTTTGCTTTTACAAAACGGGCCTTTAAAGAAAGACCGGATCTGTACATCAACTATCGGCTGTGGAATATCACCTCAGACCAAAACAATACGCTGCAACCAGAGCAAAATATTTTTCTCGATCCAATTATGCGTGAGTTTGAACCTACTTCGCGCGACTTTGGTAACTGGGAAAATTTGCCAAGCAGTGCTTCTGACGAAAATACTTCAGGCTCATCTTTTTCCAAAAATGCGACAGGCGAGGCACTTGCACTTCACGCGTCAGTGCCCCCCTCACGCGTCGACGTCGCCTTTAAAAAATCGCGGCGCCTTCAAAACCGCCTGTACCTCCACTTCGATTCGCGCTTCGAATGGCCTTCACTTAAAGCCGCCATTAGCAGTGAAAAAGGTTATTGCTACGGTCTCAAATCCCACTTCGCCATTCACGCTGACGGCACTGTCGTACCCTGCTGCCTCGATAAAGAAGCCGGAGTGCCTCTCGGCCGCGTAGCGACGCCTGCCACAGAGCCGCGAGTAAACATAGCCGCGACCGCCGCGTCTCGCGCTGCCGCTGCATCGGCGGCAACCACTCACGAAGAAGCACTCACCGTACTCGCCGCGCTCAACTCGCAGAGAGCCAAGAATTTGCGAGATGGCTTTAATCAATTTGAATTACGCGAAGAATTGTGTAAAAGATGTACCTTCATTCGGCGATTCGACAGCAAAATCAATCGGATCCCGCTTATCTCTCAACGGGAGGTCTTACATGACAACTCAAACGCATTCACAACCTTGGGTCCGTAACAAAGATGGTATTCTCGCCGGCGTTTGCGCAGCGATCGCACGCCGTTTTCAGCTCGATGTCATGCTCGTACGCTTAGCTCTTATTTTTTCCGCGCTGTTTTTTGGCGTTGGCATCGGTCTTTATATTTTCTGCGCGATCGGTTTGCCACGTGAAGATCGGCTCAACAAAGCCTACGAGCCGCGCCTTTTTGGTGTGTGTTCACGTTTTGCCCGTCGTTTTGATCTCGATTTAGGCTTTACGCGCACAGCTGCAGTGCTTTTGCTGTTCTGCACAGGTGGGACGGTGTTTCTTATTTATCTCGTGCTGTATTTTGTTTTGCCTAAATACGATGGTCTTGGTCAGATTTCAGAAGGCTTGCATAACTCATAGACCATTGAAGGATACATCACCATGTTGCAACTTTTGAAACTGAGCATCGTCGGGTCACTCGCTATTCTACTCAATACAGCTTGTGCGACTATGTCAGACGAAGTGTCGCTTAAAAAAATAACTAAATCTGAGCGTATCTACGCTGGTCGTATTTTGGTTGAACTCAATGGTCAACCGGCTTCACGCTGTGAAATTTATTTGGGCTACGATATCACTCCGTCAATTAAACTCTCGGCCGATGGTTTTGTGGTTTACAAAACCGATCGCGAAAAATTTCAAATGCGCAGTGTAGCTTGTTACCATAAATACTCGCCGCGTTTGTCAGCCTGGCATCATCAAAAATTGAATCTCGAGCCGGTGGCAAAATCTGCGGATCAGTCAGCTGTGCAATATTTTGGTGATATAACTTTAAAATGGCAGATTGACCCTGAGACGACCAAAGAAACTGCGGAAAAAGACACAGATTCACGCACGCCGATGAAAGAAGGGCGCGTTGACGACAGCGGAGAACTCATTGTTGATATTGTCGATAATTCAGCGCTTATGCAGAACACGTTTTTCGAAAAAGTGCCGGCGGCGAAAGAGAAAAACATGGCCTTGCAATCAGCCATTGTAACTAAAGTAAAAAAATAGCGATTGAAAGACCAATGCTTATCCAGAATTCTGCCCAAAAATTAGAAGCTCTTTTAAAATCCCGTCTCGTTTTTATAGATGGTGCCATGGGCACTATGATCCAGCGGTTTAAGCCGCAAGAGGCTGACTTTCGCGGCGAGCGTTTTAAAAGTCACGCGAAAGAGCTTAAGGGCAATAACGATCTGCTTTGTCTCACTCGCCCAGATATTATTAAAAAGATTCACCTCGATTATTTTCTGGCGGGCGCAGATATCGTTGAAACGAATACGTTTAATGCCACAAGTATTTCACAGGCTGACTATAAACTCTCGTCACTGGCTTACGAGATCAACAAACGCGCTGCTGAAATCGCCAAAGAAGCTGCGGTTGAAGCCGCACAAATTCTTAAAAAACAGGGCGCGCCAGAACGTACACTTTTTGTAGGTGGAGCCATCGGGCCGACCAATAAGTCACTGTCACTGTCACCTGATGTGAATAACCCCGGTTATCGCGCAGCTACTTTTGATGAAATGAAAGCTGCCTATCGAGAGCAAGTGCACGGCCTTATCGACGGCGGCGCCGATATTATTATAATCGAAACTATTTTTGATACGCTCACTTCAAAAACGGCGGTTATGGCTGTTGAAGAAATTTTTGCTGAACGTGGTTCGCGTTTGCCTGTGATTATTTCAGTCACTATCACCGATCAATCTGGTCGCACGCTTTCGGGCCAAACACTCGAAGCTTTCTGGTACTCCATTGAACATGCAAAGCCTTTAATTGTGGGCATTAACTGTGCTTTAGGCGCGCGCGAGATGCGCCCGTATATCGAACAGCTTTCGCGTATAGCTGCCACCTATGTAAGTTGTTATCCCAATGCAGGTTTACCTAATCCACTCGCCGAAAACGGTTACGACGAGACGCCTGAAATGATGGCTGAAGTGGTGAAAGAATTTGCTGAAAGTGGTCTTGTGAATATTATGGGCGGTTGTTGCGGCACTACCCCTGATCATATTCGTGCGATAGTTGAAGCGACCAAGTCGATTGCTCCGCGCAAAGTGCCTTTACGTAAAAAAATGTCAGTTTATTGCGGCTTAGAACCATTTAAGCTCGAAGATGCTTATTCTCCGTTTGTTATGGTGGGTGAGCGTACAAATGTTACTGGCTCACCTAAGTTTGCTGAAATGGTGAAGGCGAAAGATTTAGACGGAGCTTTAAAAGTAGCCCGCAGCCAAGTTGAAAACGGCGCCAATATTATCGATATCAATTTTGACGAGGGCCTGATCGATAGCGAAAAGATGATGGCCGATTTTCTCTGCTTGCTAGCTGCTGAACCTGATATCTCTCGCGTGCCACTCATGCTCGACAGTTCAAAGTGGTCGGTTATCGAAGGCGGTTTAAAGTGCGCGCAAGGTAAATGCATTATCAATTCGATTAGTTTAAAAGAGGGCGAAGAAAAATTTCTCGAGTTGGGTCGTAAAGCGCAGCTCTATGGCGCGGCTGTGGTCATCATGGCGTTTGATGAAAAAGGTCAAGCGGCCGAGAAAAAAGATAAAGTCGCGATTTGCCAGCGTGCCTATAGGTTACTGACAGAAAAATTAAATTTTAACCCACAAGATATTATTTTCGATGCGAACATTCTCACTATTGGCACTGGCATCGAGGAGCATAATAATTATGCCGTCGACTTCATGGAAGCCGTTCGAGAAATTAAAGCCACTTGCCCCGGCGTGCGTACGAGTGGTGGGGTCAGCAATCTCTCATTCGCGTTCAGAGGCCAAAATGTCATTCGCGAAGCGATGCACGCGGCTTTTTTGTATCATGCGCGATTAGCTGGCCTCGACATGGGGATTGTAAACGCAGGTCAGTTGGCAATTTACGAAAACATTGAGCCAACTCTAAAAGAGTTAGTTGAAGATTTAATTTTCAATCGACGCGCTGATGCTACCGACCGCCTACTTGAATTTTCTAAAACGGTTGAAAAAGTAAAAGGCGGCAAAAAAGCGACTGAAGATTGGCGTAAAGGTTCTATCGAAGAACGTATGTCACATGCGCTAGTACACGGTGTGACCGATTACATCGACACCGACACCGAAGAGGCCCGTCAAAAATACGGCCGGCCATTGCTGGTGATTGAAGGCCCGCTGATGTCGGGCATGAAAGTGGTTGGCGAGCTATTCGGTGCGGGCAAAATGTTTTTGCCACAAGTGGTAAAAAGCGCGCGAGTGATGAAGCGCGCCGTGGCTTACTTGCAGCCTTACATGGAAGAAGAAAATCTCAAATCACCTTCAGCCAAAGCCCAAGGGCGTTTTTTGATTGCGACTGTAAAAGGCGATGTGCACGACATTGGAAAAAACATCGTGGCTGTGGTTCTTGCTTGCAACAATTATGAAGTTTTCGATCTCGGTGTAATGGTCTCTTGCGATCAAATTTTGAAAAAAGCACGCGAAATTAACGCCGACATTATTGGTTTGTCGGGACTGATCACTCCGTCGCTAGAAGAAATGATTTACAATGCGCAAGAGATGGATCGCGAAGGGTTTCATGTGCCCCTACTCATCGGCGGGGCCACGACTAGTCGATTACATACGGCATTGAAGATTGCGCCTCACTATAAAGGCATTGTCGAGCACGTGGCCGATGCTTCACTCGTTATCAATGTATGTGGCGAGCTTTTACAACCCGAGCGGCGTGAGCATTACGCGCAAGAATTAAGATCCAAGCAGCACAAGATGCGAGAGCAGTACCATCAGCGCACCGAGAGTTTAGTCGGTATTGATTCAGCTCGCGTGCTAAAACCGCAAATTGATTTTGGTAAGGCAGGCGCCATTGCTAAGCCCGAATTTTTGGGCACGAAGACTTTTAGTAAAATCACGGTTGAAGAAATTGAACCTTACATCGATTGGTCGCCGTTTTTCTGGGCGTGGGAGATGAAAGGTCGCTACCCCAAAATATTTGACCATGAGAAATACGGCGCGCAAGCACAGCGCTTATTTGCCGATGCAAAGGTTATGCTCAATAAAATTAAATCTGAAAAAAGATTCCTTCCACGCGCAGTGATCGGTTTTTGGCCAGCGCATGCCGAGGGTGATGATATTTTAGTTTATGCGCCTTCAGTGATGCAGTTGCGAGGGCCCACAGCAGCGCAGTTACAAAAGTATGCATCGCAGTCGTTAGAGTCTGATGCGGTGACTATCTCGCAAGGCGCACCACCTTTAGCCCAAT
>JAYUVI010000181.1:0-4731 GCA_043754135.1 Bdellovibrionales bacterium
AAAGCCGCAAAGCAACACCGGCGCTGGTGTTGCTACGCAACAGAAATCCACTCCAATAAATTTATAAATCGGAGTCGTCGTGGTCTTTCGCCGCGATAAATTTATGAACGGCTTCATCGCTCTGCTCAGGCGCCTGCACGAGTTTTTGATCGAGGGTGAAACGAATCGACGTGATCCAATGCTTGCCGGCGTAGTCATTCACTTTGCGTAAAACTGCGCGAACCATAAAAATCATCTCCTGCATGCGGGCGGCGCTATTGACCCACACATACAGAGTGCCGTTTAACAATCCGACAGGCATTGAATGTTTTGCAATTTCAGCGCCCATGACCTTCTCCCAATCCTGCCATAAACGCCATCTTTGAAACTGATCCGAAAGCGGTGACTTGCTACTTTTCAGCAAGCTTTGTAGAACGTTGGCAGCAGGGCTTAGTTCAGAAAATTTTCGCTTCTTTTTGTCGTCTTGAGACATACCTCAGCCCCCTCCCCATAAAAGGTAAAATTACATGGCCGCTGATCACGAGACAACGTTCAACTCACGAAGCAATGAAACTTCTAGCGTTGGTCAACCTGTGCATAACCTTGTGCATGTCGTGGGTGGCGGATTAGCGGGCTCTGAGTGCGCTTGGCAGCTCGCTGAACGTGGTTTTCGTGTGCGCCTCATTGAAATGCGTGGCGTGCAATCGACTCCGGCTCACAAAACTGATCGCTTAGCTGAACTTGTTTGCTCCAATTCTTTTGGCTCGCAAACCGATTACTCAGCGCCAGGGCAGTTGAAGTGGGAGGCCGAAAAACTCGGCTCGCTGATTTTAAAAGCAGCTCGCGAGTCAACGATACCCGCCGGCATGGCGCTCGGTGTGGATCGCGAAGTTTTCGCCCAAAGCGTAACTCACGCACTGAGTACTCACCCCAATATTGAAATCGTACGTCAAGTTGTGAACAGTCTCGATGAAGTGCCTCGTCCAGCAGTGATCGCCACCGGCCCGCTTACCCACGAAAGTTTCGCGTTGAGTTTGCGCGATCATTTATCGTACGGCGAAATGGAGAATGATTTTTTGTATTTCTTCGACGCCATTGCGCCAATAATCGACACCGACACCATCGATATGGACATCTGCTGGAAGGGCAATCGCTACGACCAATCTGCTGGTGAGACGAATGATTCTGGCGATTACATCAACTGCCCCATGGACAAAGACCAGTATTTCAAATTTATCGACGCCATCAAAGCCGCGCGCAAAGTTGAACCTAAAGAATTTGAAAAGACGCCCTACTTCGATGGATGCATGCCGATTGAAGCTATGGTTGAGCGCGGCCCGCTCACTCCGCGATTTGGCCCGATGTCAGCGAAAGGTTTGATCAACCCGCGAACTGGCCGAAATGCTTTTGCCGTCGTGCAATTGCGCCAAGAAAATCGCGAGGCTACCGCTTACAACATGGTGGGCTTTCAAACCAAAATGGCTTACGGCGATCAAAAAGAAGTTTTTCGCATGGTGCCCGGCTTAGAGAACGCCGAGTTTTTAAAGTTGGGTAGCATTCACCGCAATATGTACATTCACTCCCCACGCAAATTGACGCAAGTGTTGGCGAGCCGTCGCGATCCGCAACTCTATTTCGCCGGCCAAATTACGGGAGTAGAAGGTTACTTCGACTCAACATGCATGGGCTTACTCGTCGCCCGCTTTGTAAGCGATCAATTGCAAGGCCGCGAATTTTCGCTACCACCACGCGAGACTGCAATAGGCTCGCTACTCAATGCCATCACCGAATACAAAGAGCACTTTCAACCGACCAATATTAGTTTTGGACTCTTCCCACCCATCGAAAGCGTCGAGCGCGATGCTCGCGGCCGCGTGACCGAGGTCGGCCGCAAAGCCAAACGCGGATTGCAATTAGCGCGCGCGAAAGATGCATTGCTCAAGTGGTTGGCGAATTCACCCTAAGCCAGTTATGATTAGCCGATGAACTCAGCTCGTTGGACAACCCTAATTTTTCTCGCAGCTCTTGGCTATGCCGTTTACGGCTACGTAAAAAAAATGGATGGGGTAACAACACCCGCAATTACTCGTACGGCCCCAGTGAAAGAGTCGGCCAAAAAAATCGTGGTAGCGCAGCCCAGCTCAGCACCGCCGATCGCTCGTCCGCCCGAAGCAAAACCTCCAGCCGTCGTCGCCGAAAAAATAACTTCACCAAGCCTAGCTCAAGAAAAGTTACCGCCAGCTGACGATAAATCTTTTAAACTGCCACCCAACACTGTGCCGTATGTGCTTAGCAAAGACGGCATTGCTGTGGCGTTTGGCGATATCATGCTCGGCACTCCGCAAGCGCAAAGCAACACGGGCATGCACGGGGTCGCGCGCACACCTGACGTTCAACTTTGGGAGAGTGGAGTGATCCCCTATCACATTCAACCCAATGTGCCCAACCCCGAGCGCATTCAAGAAGCTCTCGCGCTTTTTAGTCAAAGCCCCATTACTTTTGTACCTTACGATAATCAACCTGACGCCATCGTGTTCGAAGCGAAACCTGGGCATTGCCGTTCATACATGGGCCGTGTGGGTGGACTGCAACCAATCTGGCTTTCAGACAATTGCGGGCCCACTGAAATCGCTCACGAAATCATGCACGCACTCGGATTTATTCACGAGCAGTCGCGCACGGACCGCGACAAATTTATTGAAGTTTTGTGGGATAACATTGACGACGAATACAAATCACAATTTGCGATGATACCTGAATCACTCATGCTCAGCACACGCGGAGTCGATTTCGATTTTCAATCGATCATGCTCTATAAGCCTCATGCTTTTGCTAAAAAACCTGACACGCCGACGATGAAATCAAAAACCGAAGAGCCGCTTACCCCCGCAGCAACGCTGAGTAAGCGCGACCTCGAGCGACTTTATAAAATTTATCGGTGAACAAGCTTACCCAATACCGGAAAGGCACGACAAAAATAATTGCCCCGCGATCACTTAATAAAAGCGACGTATGGTTTTACCTCATGTACGCAGCACGCAGCTGATTGTACATGCGCTCGTTAAAGTTTCCGGCGCGGCTGCACATCAGGTCAGTCACGTCGAGTTGGTAGTTGATAAACTCTTCGTTCGCTTCATCGTAGAATTCCTGATAACAATCTGGAAAGCCGAGCACATGCCCAAACTCGTGACGAATCGTCCACTGCTCTTCATATTCGTCGAGCGATTTATTGGCATCCATCTCAATTTTATTGCCGCCAAGTCCGTCTACATGCGCGGTTACCCCAGGGACAAATTTGATGTAAGGCGCACTACCGTGGTTGATAAAGTTAATTTTCAGGCCCCACTGCTGCCATGAATACTCGTCTTCGATATTGTGTTGTACAAAGTAATCGGCCCCTGTTCGCGTCGGCATCACAAACGGAATACTTGCGATGTTGGGAGTGGCCCGCGTCCAACTGATATCGCGGCGATTGCCTGAGATATCAAAAAAACCATTGTAAGTCTTGCGCGCCTTATTGATGTACTGATTGTACAACGCCACGGCCTGATTAGCTGTTGCCACGCCATTACCTAATTGCGTACAGCGAATGAGACTCACCCGGTTGTTGACGCAAATACCGATAAAAGCTTCTCTGATCTGCGCTTGAACTTCGGGGGATATATTCACCCAGCCGGCGAGAGTCTCTGCATTCCACTGACCTGCGTTTAAAAAATAATAGCCGCGAATATCGCGAATACGATTACTTATATAATAAAACTTATTGGGCGAAAGCATCTGCCAACGTGCCGCAGTTTGATAAACGCGATCAATAGCCCGGCCCGATAAAATAAAAGCGTCATCGCTGATCGGGTTTTGATTGGGTAATGACTCTTGCTCGCTAAACAAAACTGTTTTCATTTCCAATGGCATAACGTCTTTCGCTGCCTGCATAGCGGCGGCCACAGTGCGCGGGCTATAATGGTTAGGTTTGTCAATCGGGTACGAAGTACGATGTTCAGGCGATGTAAGACGAATTTTCTGATCATCGCTTCGTTGCGCATTGATCAGCTCGACCCACTGGAGCAATCTTTCGCCAACGCGCAAACCTTCTTCAATCGATGGTTCGTCTTGAATGACAAAGTCACCGTTGAGAATGCGCATAAAATTCTGTTTGTGCAAACGTGCCCGCAACTCTTGGCTGTTGAGATCGACTTCGAGTAGGTGCTGGTGGGGTGGTGATGCTTGCGCTTGTGTTTGGGACGGCGCTTGCGGTTGCGCTGAGGCCTGCGGCTGTGCCCGAACCGATGCTTGCTCTTGTGCTGAGGCCTGCGGTTGTGACGTTGACAACGCTTGTGGTCGTGCCGTTACCCGCGGTTGTGTTTGTACCGACGCTTGTGCTTGTACCGACAGGCTCACAATTGATGTAATAAAAACCAAACTTGAAAACAAAAGACGAATATACATAAGGACCCCCTTAGCTAAATAAGTTCTTATGTCAGCCCAAAATAATTCAAAAGTAAACACTTATGTAAATTACATAGAGTGGACTATAGCCCGCGCTACTTAGGTTCGTGCATACATTATCGACTCTGCCTCTAACAATCTGTGTGCCTCTGAATAACCGCAACGTTCGTCGCCATGCAACACCGGCGCAGGTGTTGCCTCGCACAATGATACGAGCGACAAAATATTTTTTAAAATTTTTATTGACGGAATTTTTGCCTCATAAAATCACTGGGGCGTAGCGTTCGTTTTTGGAACGCGATCGAT
>JAYUVI010000182.1:0-3247 GCA_043754135.1 Bdellovibrionales bacterium
CTTACGAAGTGCAGATCGTCGACTATGAAACCTATTTAAAAAACATGACAGGTGAAGGTTCACATGAGAAGTACAAAGAACGACAAATTCGCCGTGCGCGAGCGCGGATTTTAGGTTCAGCGGAGCTCAATTGAGATTGTTTTTGGTACTGCGATCGTTGGTCGCGACAGTTTATGCATTGATGGCTACGGCAATGGTGGCGTTGTACATCGTCTTAACCAGCATTTTTACCAAGAATATGCGGATACACGATTGGGCTGTTCGGCTTTGGGGTGCATCGTGCATGTGGGTGTTTAATGTGCACATTCACGTCGTGGGCAAAGAGAATATACCCAAAGGCGGCTGCCTTTTTGTTTTCAATCACACTAGCCATTTTGATATTTTGATTATCTCGGCGATTTTGCAGAAGCCGGCGCGTTTCGGCGCCAAAACGGAGCTGTTTCGTATCCCGCTATTCGGCCGGGCGATGGCCGCATCTGGTGCTCTTGAAATTTTTCGCGCTGACCGCGATCGTGTACTTGAACTTTATAAAAGCTCAATCAGCCGTGTGTACGCCGGCGAAAGTTTTATTTTAGCCGCTGAGGGCACACGCCAAACAACTCCGGGTGTCGGGGCAAAATTTAAAGGTGGCCCATTTATTTTTGCGATCGGTGGGCAATTCGCGATATCGCCGTTGGTTCTTAAGGGAGCGGCGGAATGCTTGCCCAAGGGTGATTTACTCGCTTGCACACGGCAATGGCGTCACGATGTCACCGTCACGGTTTTGCCACCGGTGGTGACTGCGGGCTACACTGTTGAACAGCGTCAGATTTTGCAAAATCAAGCTCAGAAAGCCATGACAAGCGCCTACCTTAATAGTTAACTTTAGAGAGTGAATAAAAAGACGCGATCGGCTTAGTCAGCTGCCGTATCTCACGTCAATTTATTCGTTGTTATTAGGGGAGTGACTTTGCAAGTTGCATTTTTATTTTTATTTTTCAGTTTAAGTGTCTCCGCTCAAGCGAGCGAGAAAATCGGCACATTCAGTATCGAGGCTTTGTATCTGCGCCCGACATTCACTTCGAATGAAGTTGAAGGTGGCGAGTTCGGGCTTTCAGAGTCACAATTCGCTTTGAAGTGGTCTCGCGACAAAAATATTTCAGCTTATGTGTCGATTGGCTCTGAGCTTGAACGTAATTTGCCCGTTTATTATCAAACTGTGCCTGAAGATAAAATTGGTTTTGTTGAAGCCTACGCCTCTTACCAAGGTGTTTATGGTGAAGTCCGGGCAGGTTTGGTGCCGATTGGTTTTGGTTACGATGGCGTGGTGAAATCTCACGAGCGCTATTTTAATCGTGCGCAAATCTACTCTGAGCGAATTATTGGTTTAACTGATATGGGCGTGAGTTTTTGGACTTCGCACAACGGTTATTACACGCAGCTTACAGTACATAATGGTGAGATTGATACTCCGTCAGATGGCCGAGTGTGGACCTCAGGGCATTGGGGCTACACCAATGACCGCAATATGCGCGTGCAGTTGTCGATGCAATCGGGTTTCGTGAAATCAGCGGTTTCAACTGGCAGCAACAACACCATAGCCGGAGTAGTGAATAGCGAAACCACCAAGTGGCGCAATGGCGCATTTTTTATCAACTGGTACCCGCGCAACTGGAATGTAGTAGCCCAATTCGCCGCCGGCGAGGCGATACAAGACGGGAACAAAGGTCGCTACAGCTCTGAAATGGCCGAAGTCTCGCACTTTTTCTCGAAAAATTTCGGAGTGGGGTTTCGTTACGATGCTCTCGACCCCGATGGCGATCTCACGGGCGATCGGCAAACCGACACAAGTTTGTTATTGGTCGCCAAAACCGATGACTCCACCTCGGCCGTTTTTTTGCTCGCCACAAAATCGGTTGAGCAATCGCTCGAAGTACCAAACGACCAGCTGCGACTTGTCTGGCTTTTAACGCCTTTTGCGAGATAGTATTTGGCATCTTTTAGATGCGTTATAAATTTTTTTTGGAGGATGTAATGGGCGTGACAACTGTGGGAGTGGTGGGGGCTGGCCAGATGGGCAATGGTATTGCCCAAACTGCGGCGATGAAGGGTCTGAATGTAGTGATGACCGATATTTCAGATGAAGCGCTTAAGCGTGGGCTGAGCACCATTGAAGGTAGTCTCGATCGCATGATTAAAAAGGGCACTTTGGCGGCCGAGGAAAAGCCCAAAATACTTTCGCGCATTCAAACGGCGAAGGAATATTCGGCGCATAAAAATGTTGATGTGGCCATTGAAGCGGTCAGCGAAAACATCGATTTGAAATTAAAAATTTTCAAAGAGCTCGATCAAGCCTGTAAGGCCGATGCGATTTTGTGTTCGAACACCTCATCGATTTCGATTACAAAGATTGCCGCTAGCACCAAGCGCCCAACGCAAGTGGTGGGCATGCACTTTATGAATCCGGTGCCGCTCATGCAGCTTGTGGAGTTGATTCGCGGTATGCAAACTTCGGATGACTCCTTCAATCAGGTGAAGTCTTTGTCAGAGGCCATGGGTAAAACTTTTATAGTGGCGAGAGACATGCCGGGTTTTGCGGTGAATCGCATTCTTTGCCCGATGATCAACGAAGCTGTGTTTGCACTGCACGAGGGTTTAGCAAGCGCCGAAGACATTGATACGGCGATGAAACTCGGTACGAATCAACCGATGGGGCCACTCCAGTTAGCCGATTTTATTGGACTAGATACGGTTCTCGCGATTTTGAACGTGCTTCATGATGGTCTTGGCGACCCCAAGTATCGACCTTCACCGTTGCTGGTTAAGTATGTGGAGGCCGGCTGGTACGGTCGCAAAACCGGTCGCGGCTTTTTCACTTATGAGGCTAAGAAATGAATTTTGAAACTTTAGAATTTAAACGCGAAGGCGCCGTCGGTATTCTCACCGTCAATCGCCCGCAGGCTTTGAATGCTTTGAACGCGCAAGTGATCAGTGACCTACAAAGTTTTTTAAAACAAGTGGTTGAAGAAAAAGATCTGCGTTGTTTGATTGTCACAGGTGCCGGAGAAAAGGCTTTCGTGGCGGGTGCTGACATTAAAGAAATGGAAGCCTTCGACCCCAGTAAAGGCCGCGCCTTCGCTGAAGAAGGGCAAAAGGCTTTTCAAATGTTAGAAGATTTAAAAATTCCATCTATTGCTGCGGTGAACGGTTTTGCACTTGGTGGGGGCTTAGAATTAGCGATGGCTTGCGATTTTATTGTGGCGGCCAA
>JAYUVI010000183.1:0-3693 GCA_043754135.1 Bdellovibrionales bacterium
GCAGGCACAAAGAGAATGATTTGACTGATAAAAAAAGCTGCAAAAAATCGCAGTACGGTCATGCTGACGGGGTCAATGCTTTGAAGCGACCATAAAGTCGCGGTGAAACCAAAACCCCAAAATAAAGTGGCAAGTAATAATTCAATTGCCGCGAGTGATTGTAGGGCGGGCATCTCTTTTTGCGGGGTATTCATAAAAATTTCAGCTCGTGTTCTCATTTGCAGTATAGCTTACAACCTAAGCGGCCAAGTCGCTCTAGCCGCTTAAATCTGGTCTCTTACCGGAGTTATCGCAGGAAAGTACTGCTCTTTTGCGCGCTTGTATCCAAAAAGCTGAGGCTGTCCCAACTGATCGTCCACATAGTTCAGTCGATACCTATGGTTGCCAAGCTCGCTTGAAGCGGGCATAACAGATCAAATTATCTTTTAATCGTGAGAGTGAGGTTCGCCATGGCTGAAGATCTACAAGCAGAGCTGGAACGTCTTAAGGCTGAAAACGCCGCATTGAAATCGCAAAAACCTGCACGTGGCACTTTATCGATGAAGGTGAGCGAAAAAGGCGCCTTGTCGATTTATGGAATGGGCCGCTTCCCCGTGACGCTGTACAAAGAGCAGTGGACGAAGTTGCTGTCGATTACAGAAGAAATCAAAGAATTCATTAAGCAAAACGACGACCGTTTAAAGACCAAAGAGTAAAACTATCAGTATGATTTTAATTGGGGCCCATCAAATAGCCAAATCTTTCGGCTCGCGGCCCTTATTTGAAAAACTCACCTTTTCAATTGAAAAAGGCGAACGCGTAGGCCTTATTGGCCCGAATGGCGCCGGTAAATCGACCTTACTCAGGATTTTAGCCGACCGTATGGAAGTCGATCAAGGCCGCGTCTCACGGGCGCAAGATTTGCGTGTACATTTTTTAGAGCAGGTGCCCACATTTGAAGAAGGGGCGACCATTGAGGCCACTATTTTTGGCGGTTTGCTAGACCCTTATGATTGGGAGGAAACCTCTTACGCCACTGAAATTATGTCGCGACTCGGGCTCACCACCTTGCCGGGTGAAACCTTAGTGTCCCAGCTATCAGGTGGGTGGCGGAAACGCGTGGCCCTAGCCCGTGAAGTGGTTGGCAAGCCCGATTTGCTCTTGCTTGATGAGCCGACCAACCATCTAGATATGGAGGGCATCTATTGGCTCGAGAAATTTTTGTCAAAAGCCACTTTTGGCACTCTTACGATTACTCACGATCGACTTTTTTTACAGCGAGTGGCCAATCGTATTATTGAATTAGACCGTCGTTACGAAAGTGGCATGTTGAGTATCAATGGCAGTTATGCGGATTACCTCGTGGCTCGCCAAGATTTGCTCGCCGCTCAATCGCAAAAAGAGAGCAAGTTACGCAACACCTTACGGCGCGAAGAAGAGTGGCTCGCTCGCGGGGCAAAGGCGCGCCAAACCAAACAGCAAGCGCGCATCAACGCCGCCGGCGAATTGGCTGATGACGTTGATCAATTGGGCGATCGTAATCGCGAATCTTCAGTGAAACTCGATTTTAAATCGGCAGAACGTGGTGGCGAGCGCAACCCCAAAAAACTCATTGAAGGCAAGGGCATTAGTAAGTCGTACGATGGGCGCGTGGTTATACCAAAACTCGATTTAGTTATTTCACCAAAAAGCCGTATAGGCCTAATGGGTGCTAACGGTTGTGGTAAATCAACGTTGATTAAATTGCTCACGCAAAATGAAAGCCCAGATCAAGGCACGGTTCACCACGCTGATCGCTTAAAAATTTCTTACTTCGAACAAAATCGCGAAACTTTAGACCCCAAGCTCAATTTAATTGAAACACTGAACGCATCTAACGACCAAGTGGAATTCGCCGGCCAATGGGTGCATGTGCGCAGCTACCTGTCGCGATTTTTATTTACGAGCGAGCAAATGGAGGGCGAAGTCGGCAAACTCTCTGGCGGCGAACAAAGTCGCTTAATGCTCGCGCGATTAATGTTGAAGGAAGCGAAT
The DNA here is from genome assembly GCA_043754135.1 of Bdellovibrionales bacterium. Taxonomy (GTDB): domain Bacteria; phylum Bdellovibrionota; class Bdellovibrionia; order Bdellovibrionales; family UBA1609; genus RBG-16-40-8. The sequence goes on from JAYUVI010000183.1 coordinate 2,014, forward strand.
TTACTTGTGCTCGACGAACCGACAAATGATTTAGATATGGCCACGCTCGATGTGCTCGGCGATGTTTTGACTGATTTTGACGGCGGTATTTTGCTCGTCACCCACGATCGCTATTTTCTCGACCGCATGACGAATTTAATTTTAGCTTTTGGAATAAACGAAAATGGGCAAAAGTCTATAACGTCTATGGTGGGACTTGATCAGTGGGAACCCTGGTACGAAGAACAGCAGTCTTTAATCGTCAGTTTAAAAAATCGTAAAAGTACTGTGAGTGATTCGGCAGTAAATGTCTCTGCCAAGAAGCGCAAACTTAGTTTTAAAGAGCAGCGCGAGTTAGAGGGTATGGAGGCTTTGATCCAAAAAGTCGAGGCCGATGTCGCACGATTAACTCAAGCGAGTATCGATTCTAAAATCCAATCCGACGCAAAAAAGTTGGGTGCGGTGATGCTTGAACTGGCTCAGGCGCAAGCCGAGGTCGAACGGCTCTACGGCCGTTGGTCTGAACTTACGGCTTGATCTTAAGCTCAAATTAAATTTTAAGCTCGAGAGATACAAGGCGCTTTGTCATCGATTCACTTCACCGGATAAGTGCACTCAGTCGTGCAGGTTTCGCCGATAATAACTTGATAAAGTGGTTTTAGAGTCGGCTTCAGCTTATTGTAAATCCAGCGGGCGATGACTTCAGAAGTGGGGTTTTCTAAACCGGCAATATCATTTAAATAGCGGTGATCGAGCTGATCGACCACCGGGTAAAGGACGGCCTTGAGGTCCGCGTAATCCATTAGCCAGCCTTTTTGTTCTTCAAGCGGGCCTCTCACCACGAGGGTGACGCGAAAACTGTGGCCGTGCAGGCGCGAACATTTGTGATCGGTAGGCAAATGAGGCAGGCGGTGGGCGGCCTCAAAAGTGACAGATTTGCGCAATTCGAAGTTTTCATGGGAACCAAATAAGCTCATAGGCTGATGATTTAAGGTCTTTTGGGCCCATATACAAGAGCCTCAGGCGAAAATACCGTAGAAAAACAGCTATTTTCTTGACCGTTTTCAATGGCCTCCGCATTATACGCGCTCCAAATTTCATTTGAGAGGTAAAAAACCATGAAATCTGTAACTGAATTTTCAAGTTTCGTATTGGCTAACGGTCTAAAAAACAAAGCGACTTTAACGGCTGAAAATAAACCAGTTGAAGAAATTCAAGCTGCTTTGGGCACCGCTCTTAAATACGAAGGTGATAAATTAAAGCATTTCTGGAACGCCCTCGAAGTCGCCGCTAAAAACACTGAAGGTTTAGGCCGTATTCTAGTGGTGAGCTTGGTTGAAGGTGAAAAAGTACCAGCAAAAGCTGAAAAGGTTGAAGAGCATTACTACGTACCTGAATTCAATTCAGCGCCTAAAGCTAAAGCCGTGAATAAAAATGATTTGAAAGCAGCGGGTAAGGGTAAAGATAAACGTGGTGGTCGTGAGAAAGAATCACCGTGGGGTCTTTCACCTGAACAGAAGGCCGCTAAAAAAGGCGCCAGCGCAAAAGCTGCAGCAGCCGCGAAAGCCGAGTAATCCTGACTATCAATTCGCTCCGCTAGCGCTGAAAACGCACTAGCGAAACGATCACAGCTCTTACAAAGTCAGTTTGCCTTTTGCTTTAAGTTTTTCAATAAGCTCTACAAAGTAATCTGTCGGGTAA
>JAYUVI010000184.1:0-3784 GCA_043754135.1 Bdellovibrionales bacterium
CGCTGTTCAACCCGGTGGTGTATTTGATCAGCGGCTTTCGCTGGAGTTTCTATGGCACCGCCGACGTCAGTATCGGCGTCAGTTTGGGGATGACATTTGTTTTTATGCTTGTCTGTATAGCCGTGATCGCTTGGATATTTAAAACCGGCTATCGTTTAAAAAATTAATTCTCAGGCACTCAGTACCGCAGTAAATTGGCGCCCCAAGTAAAGCCGGCGCCAAAAGCCACAAACACGACTAAATCCCCGCGCTTAATTTTTTTCTCGGCGACAGCTTCGTCGAACGTCAAAGGTATGGTCGTCATTGTCGTATTGCCGAAGCGATCTAACGTCGTATGCGTTTTTTCGAACGGGATTTCTAATTGCTGCATCACCATCTGATTGATTCGTAAATTAGCCTGGTGGGCGATAACAAAATTCACATCCTGCGTGCCCAATTTATTGCGTTCTAATAATTCATTCACGCATTCTTTCATACGTGTGACCGCATTTTTAAAAACCACTTGCCCCTCCATATACGGCCAGCGGCCTTGATCTGTCATGGTGGCTTCATTCACGCGCGGCATGTCGTTCGAGCTCGGTTTTACGACCGCGAGCTTTTCGGCAAATTCACCTTGGCTGAAAAGAATGCTGTCGATCAAATGGTGAGTTTTTTCATCGCAGGCTTCGACGATCATCGCGCCAGCCGCATCGCCGAACAACACAGCGACGTCGCGACCCTCGGTCGATAAATTTAAACTTGTCGAGTGAATTTCAGACGCCACAATCAAAATTCGCTTGTAAGAACCCATGCGCACCAATGCATCAGCGATACTCAATGCATAAACAAAACCTGAACATTGATTGCGAATATCTAAAGCGGGAACATTACGAGTAAAACCAAGTTCACGCTGCAGCAAACACCCCGTGCCGGGAAAAATATAATCCGACACTAAACAGCCGAAAATAATCATGTCGATATCGTCGGCTTCAAGCTTCGCACGCTCTAAGGCTTGTTTCGAAGCGGCCACGCCCATGCTGAGTGTAGTTTGTTCGCCAGGGGTGATCCAGCGGCGCTCTTTAATGCCAGAGCGCTGTTGAATCCACTCGTCAGTGGTGTCCATCATTTTCTCAAGATCTTTATTGGTGACGACTTTTGGGGGAGCATAGACACCGGTGCTGACAATGCGTGTGCGCAAGAGACACCTCTCGGGGTGATGATTAAAATTCGGCGGAACTAGACCACTCCATTCTGTGTTGGTTACGACCAAGGGTCAACTGGGCTTGATTTATGTCTGACCTTCGCGAATCATGTTTGAAGGGAGTCTTCTATGCGCGTACTTCTTTTGTTGTTTCTCACCAGTCTAGTTCAACCGCTCTATGCGTTTGACAACGATAAGTGCGGAGCGATTTTCCCTGAAGCTGATAGCGAACACCCGCCGTACTACGCGCCCCTCTATATTTTCACGATGTTCCCGTCGACCACGTCATATTTTTCTTCATTCGGCCCGTGCTCGATGTACAGAGGCAACAACATGCGCTCGGCTTTTATAGAGAAATCAAAATCTGAATTGCAAATCGACGTCGCCCGCGGTGAAGGAGAATATCTCAGGACTTTCGCCGAGCTTTCAGGCTGCCCGAGCGCGCAGTACTCGCATTTTGGGGCTTCGTTGAAGGCAGGGTCGTCCCAGATTTTTACCGAAAAACACGCGAAAGAAACTGACTTAACAACAAACGAATTTTTGCAAAAGATTGATTCACTCATTCAAGCTGAACCGTTGCTTAAAAAGTCTTGTCGTTTAGAAACTGTGCAAACGGCTGCAGCTGATAACGCTCCGTCGCTTTAGCCACAATCTATTTTATCGCATCTTCAAGCATCAGTAAAAACGCGTACTCTAAAGCATCTTCAGTGAGCGATTGAAAACGCCCCGTCGTGCCTGAGTGGCCAGCCGACATATCTGTTTTAAAAAGCAGCAGGTTGCCACTCGTATTATGCGTGCGCAATTTAGCCACCCACTTGGCGGGCTCCCAGTACTGCACTTGCGAATCGTGAAAGCCCGTAGTCACCAAAATATTCGGGTAAGCTTGTCGCGAAACATTGTCGTAGGGTGAATACGATTTCATATACTGATAAAATTTCTTATCTTTGGGGTTGCCCCACTCTTCGTATTCATTCGTCGTGAGCGGAATACTATCATCAAGCATTGTCGTCACGACATCGACAAATGGTACAGCCGCAATTATGCCGCGGTATAAATCCGGTCGCATGTTAGTAACGGCACCCATCAGCAAACCGCCGGCGCTACCGCCCATAGCGTATACGTGGCCTTTTTTACCAAAACCTAGCTTCAATAAATGCTCGGTGCTCACGATAAAATCAGTAAAAGTATTTTTCTTTTTCAAAAGTTTGCCGTTTTCATACCACTCGCGACCCATTTCAGAGCCGCCACGAATGTGGGCGATGGCAAAAACAAAACCGCGGTCAAGCAAACTCACAATCGAGCTGCGAAAGTGGGCGTCGTAACTATAGCCGTAAGAACCATAGCCAATAATAAATAATGGATTCTGCGATTTTTTATAAAGCTTCTTTTTGTACACGAGCGAAATGGGTACAAGCGCACCGTCTTTAGCGCGGGCGAATTTGCGCTCTGATTTGTAAAGCGTAGAATCATAACCTGGCACTTGATCGCGTTTGACCACTAGATATCTTTGCTCGGCGAGATGAAAATCATAGTCGGTCGAAGGCTGATTTAAAGACTCATAGCCATAACGAAAAGTGGGCGAGTTATATTCACCCACGCCACCTAAGCTCGCGACATACGAAGGGTCAGGGAACTTTAATCGCTTATGCTTGCTGTACTTTTTTGCGGGTTGCTTCGCCAGCTTCTGCATCGCGCGCGAAAAATACGCGATTTGCGTTAAACCTTTTTCGCGCTCTTGCACCACAATATGATTTTGCAAAATCAAAACTTCTTCGAGAAGAACTTTGGGCCGGTGAGCGATCACCTGGCGCCACTTCGACCTGCTAGTGTCAGTGAGCGGGCATTCCATCAGACGAAAATTTTTAGCCTTAGAGTTCGTTAAAATAAAAAACCGATCAACGCCATCGAGCACGGCGTACTCATGTTTTTTCTCACGTTTCAAAAATATTTTAAATTTGAGTTCCTTTTTGCCAGCGCCGCCACTCACACTCTCGGTGTTAAAAACATCGGCGCTCGCGTAACGCACCTCACTCGCGGTATTGCTCGTGCTACTAATAAAAATCAAACGTCGCGATAAAGATTTTTCAACTGACACATAAAACTGCGGGTCTTTTTCTTCGTAAACTAAATCCGACTGACCACTGCCCAACTCATAACGATAAATTTGAAAGGCGCGTAAAGTTTGTGGATCTTGCTTGGCGTACAACACTGTACGATTATCGTTCATCCATACCACAGAGCCGGTCGTGTCCTTAATGACATCCGGCAAAGTGCGGCCACTTTCTAGATCTTTAAAATGGATGTCATAAAAACGGCGGCCCGTAGTGTCGCGGCTATAAGCGACTATTTGTTGGTGGGGGGAAACGGCAAAAGCGCCCATATCGAAATACTTATGGCCTACAGCCAACTCATTGACGTTAATTAAATCTTCAACTGGCCCCGTGAGGGAGCCTTTGTGGCGCGAATAAATGACGTACTCGGCACCCGCTAAATATTTGAAAAAATAAAAGTACTCACCACGCTTAACGGGCGCGCTCGAATCGTCTTCTTTGATTCGCGAGCGCATCTCTGAAACCAATTTTTCTTGCAATGATTTTGTCGAAG
>JAYUVI010000185.1:0-5182 GCA_043754135.1 Bdellovibrionales bacterium
CGAATTTTATTAGCGAATAGCGAAAAGGCCAAATAGCCACCGAGTGTGGGTACGTGGGCGAGCCATGGTGGCAAATACTTAGGTGGGTTGATTAGACCACTGGCTACAAATGGCGCTAGCTTTTCAGCGTCGTCAAAAACCATGCGGCCTGAAAAGAGCACGTGTAAGAGATTGAGTTTCTGATTTTTCATCGCCCACCGAAAAAAGGAGTGGGCGCGTAAAAGGCCATCGAGATAAACCGAATCTTTGGTGAACGCAGTTTTGCCGTTAGGGTCGCCACCGCGAAAAATACGCTGCGCCGAACTGTAACTTTCGCCTGGCGACTGACCATTCTTAATGAAGTAATCGAACACTTCGATGAAATTAGCACCGCTCAAGGCGTTGTCGACGGCAATAACTCGAAGTGCAATACGCTTTAAGCGGTTAAGGTCAATGGCGCCGGTGATGAGTTCTGCAAAAGTGGCGAGACCCTCTTGTGTGGCTGTGGTGCGCGGCGAACCCAAACGCATAGTCGTGAGATTTTTTTGTTTTACGCCATTAATGGCGGTGAGGGTGTGCACGAATACTTCATGCTCGAGCAGTTGCTTGAAATCGTATTTTGAAAAACACGTGCCCGAGCGTAAACGCACACGGGTGACGCCGGCGGCAGCTTTGGGTACGAGATTTTCGTCAATAATCACACGCACAGGGTCGTCGGTGATCACCGCTTTTATGGCCGCTTCGAGCTGTTCCTTAATGGCGTCAGCCAAAATACAAATGTCTTCGAATTCAGTGTGGAAATGTTCGTTAAACTGATTCGCGATCTCGATAAAAAAATTGGCTGCATCAAGGCTCGTATAATTGCTGCCCGCAATCAAGTCGCCAGGGCGGCCATACATTTCGATAGAGTAGGGTAACATTGCAGACTGGCCCAAATTTTCAACGAGCTTAAACCCCGCGAAATAACTCTTGGCAGTGTCATGAATGTATTGGGCCACAGGGTGTGCGGTACCCGTAATTTTAATAATATTTTCTAATTTTTTAAGTTGTTCAAAATGATCGTATTTTTGATATTCAACCTTCGGGATTTGCGAATTGCCGTTTTTATACCCACTGAGAAACTCATCTTGCAAATGTTTCGGCCATTCGATGAGGGCAAGAATTTTAAACTCTTGGGCAATGGTGACGAGTTCACGATCGCATTCTAGGTATTGAGCGAGTTCGGCGTCGCCATTATAACTCGCGGCCTCACTACTCATTTCTTACGCCTTTTCGCTGTGGCAGCAGGCTTCGATGTGTCAGCTTGGCGGCGTAAAGAAGAAGCTTGCACTTGATTCTGGTAGGCATTCTTACCAAAGAATTCAACGGCGGCGCGGTTGTAAGCACGTGCAGCCTCTTGTTCGAGTTTAAAAAGCCCGAGAGTAATCGACTTGCCTTTAAATTTAATGGCGGCTCGCCAGCGTTTACGGCTGGTGATGTAGCTCACGCCTTTGTAGCGCGAGGACCCATGATTACGACTCGGTGGCAAAATCTGTTGTCGTTCTTGCATAGTGCAAACAACGAGATTGTCTTTGCGGTAATCGAAGCCCTCCATAAAACGGCGCGGGTAAACCATTTTACCTTTTGGTGGGTTCATCAGAAACTGGCCGAGTGAAATCTGCCGATTGCGTCCTTTTTTATCGTAAATATTCGTTACGACTTTTTTGCGCCCAGAATCTTTTGTGAGAGTACGCCAAGTGTATTCCATCACGCGTTTGTAATCGGTTTTATCGATTTTAGCCTGACTGTCTGGCCGCACGGGTATTAAGCACCAATCCTTCTTACTCATAAGCTGTTCCACCTCAGATATTTTTAGGTTACGTGAGAGTGCTCAAGCCGACAACGTCTAGGCCATGAAACGAAAATGTAGACTGGTTGTTCGTCGGGGCGAGGCCGGGCGCGATTCACTAATTCTAGAATTGAAAGTTACAATGAGATCAAACGGGGGAGACATGCATTTTTTGGTTTATGGTGATGGCTTCACGGTCATGAGCCTCGCAACGACCAATCGTCATGATAACAAAGGTAAACCTACGCAAAATGTCTCATATTCGATCATAGCTAGCAAAGCGGATACATCGAAGTCGTTAGCCGCGGCGCTCGCAAGCGGTGAGCTAAGACTGAGAATTAGAAAAAAGGAGAGAATAAATCGAGACATTGAAATTATGAGGCCGACTGAACTCGCCGGCCTCACATTGAACACTATTAAACCGTTGCCTTTTTACGGGCTAAAGCGGCTTCTTCTTTCACCGTGTTGGTGCTGATGCGCATGCCGTAGAATGAACGCCATACGAAGAACAAGCCCACCAAGAAAAACCCGGTACCAATGTACTGAGCTGTTTCTTGAGCTGAGTGAGCAATCTCAACAGCTAACAAACCGAACAACGTTGTAAACTTGATGATCGGGTTCAAAGCCACTGAAGAAGTATCTTTGAACGGGTCACCCACAGTATCGCCGACAACAGTCGCGGCGTGAAGAGCTGAACCTTTTTCGCGAAGATCAACTTCAACCACTTTCTTAGCGTTATCCCAAGCGCCGCCGGCATTCGCCATAAACATCGCTTGATACAAACCAAATACCGCAATTGAAATCAAATAAGCGGCAAAGAAAGTTGCATCGAACATCGCAAACGCAAGTGTGAATGAAAAGATCACAGCAAAAATGTTGATCATGCCGTTCTGTGCGTAGCGTGTGCAGATAAGAACCACTTCTTTTGACGATTCAACTGAAGCTTTCGCAGTAGAGTCTAAACGAATATTCTTTTTGATGTACTCAACCGCGCGATATGCACCAGTCGTCACCGCTTGCATAGAAGCACCGGTGAACCAGTAAATAACCGCACCACCGGTCATCAAACCGAGAAGTACGCGAGGGTCCATCATATCGAGCTTAATGTGCATCAGAAGAATGATCGAGAAGATCATAGTGGTCGCACCAATCACCGCAGTACCAATCAACACGGGCTTAGCAGTGGCTTTAAAAGTGTTACCCGCTGAATCGTTCTCTTCGAGGTAAGCTTTGCCTTTATGAAAATCAGGCGTGAAACCAAAATCACGTTTGATATCTGCAACGGCATTCTTATCTTGTTCAATTTGCGAAAGCTCGAACACAGATTGTGCGTTGTCTGTCACCGGGCCGTAGCTATCAACCGCGATCGTCACCGGGCCCATGCCCAAGAAACCAAACGCCACGAGACCAAAAGCAAATACTGCTGGGAAGGCCATAAACTCGCTCAAACCCAGTTGGCTAGTCATGTAAGCGACGAGCATCAAGCCCACCATTGTCATACCCTTCCAGAAAGCTGAAAAGTTACCAGCTACTAAACCTGAAAGAATCGTCAAAGAAGCGCCACCCTCGCGTGAAGCTGAAACAATTTCAGCAACGTGCATAGATTTAGCTGATGTGAAAATTTTTGTGAGTTCAGGGATAATCGCCGCCGCAAAAGTACCGCAGCTGATGATTGTCGAGAGCTTCCACCACATATCGCCCATATTCGCGAGCATCACATAGCTCACGGCATAAGTGACGGCGATTGAAAGTATAGAAGTGAGCCATACCAACACGGTCAAAGGGACTTCGAAATCAAAATGGTCTTTATCGCCGTACATAGCTTTCGCAATCGCTCCGTTCACCCAGTATGAAACAACTGAAGTGATCACCATCAACGCGCGCATTGCAAAAATCCAAACGATGAGTTGGGCTTGTAACTCAGCACCGCCTGTTTTCAACGTGAGTGAGTTCGTTGCAGGGTCAAAGGTCATGCCCACAGCTAAAATAATAAAGCTGATCAAGGCCACGCCTGTTACACCATAAGTTTCAAAACCATCAGCCGTCGGGCCAACAGAATCACCGGCATTGTCGCCAGTACAGTCGGCGATAACACCCGGGTTACGAGCGTCGTCTTCTTTAATATTGAAAACGATTTTCATCAGATCTGAACCAATGTCGGCAATCTTTGTAAAAATACCGCCGCAAATACGAAGTGCAGAAGCACCAAGGGATTCGCCAATTGCGAAACCAATGAAGCACGCGCCCGCGCTAGTCGCATCAACGAATAACAAAATCGAAATCATCATGATCAATTCAACACAAATCAAAAGTACGCCGATAGACATACCTGACTGCAGCGGGATCGCCATCACGTTGAAAGGTTTGCCAGTCAAAGATGCAAAAGCGGTGCGGCTGTTCGCATAAGTGTTGATGCGAATACCGAACCAAGCGACGGAGAAAGATCCCAAAATACCCAAAACTGACCAGAAAAGAATCAGCAAAACTTTCGGGATCGCCATTTGCTCAAGAACCGCAAAGTAATAAACGATACAAGAGCCAATCAAAAGCTCAAGCACGACCAAGAATTTACCTTGAGTGATCATGTACGTTTTGCACGTTTCATAAATCAAATGCGAAACTTCGAGCATCGATTTATGCGCCGGTAAAGCCTTCACGCGGAGGAATTCGACAAAACCGAATACACAGCCCGCGAGAGCGATAAAAAGCGCCCAATGCAAAATGGTAGTACCGCTCAAGGTCGTACCAAAAAGATTGAAAGGGGTTGCAAGATTAGGGAGCACAAGGTCAGCTTCGCTAGCATGAGCTAGAGTACCGAACACAAGTGTGATCAGAAAACTTGTCAGGGCTTTCACAGACATACTGTTATCCTTTATTATGGGTTGTATAAGTTATTGTTTGTTGCGTTTGAGAATTAGCCGGCAGGGTGAAATGAGTCAACTTTTTAATGTTAGGGATTTTAACATTTCAAAGAATCTCAATGACTTTTAAGCACATACCAAGCTTGCAGGTAGCGACCCTCGGTAAATCCTTGGGCGGGGGAGTGATCCAAACTCACCCCATGATTTTCTAAAAAAGTGATCGAGGTTCGCGGTTGGCTTTGGGCGGCGGCTTCTTGCAAAAGCGTTCTGTAGGCCTTTTCAGAAATATGGTGCGAACACACACAACTCACCAAAATTCCACCGGGTTTAAGAACTTGCAAGGCGGCAATATTCAACTCTTTATAGCCCCTTAGCGCGGGTTCGATTTCGTTTCGCGACTTCACAAAGCTGGGCGGGTCGAGCACGATAAGGTCAGGTTTCGGCGCGGTGGGCTCAGGGGCTTGAGCTTGTAACCAGGCAAAAATATCGGCTTGAACCAACGTCCATTGAGTTT
>JAYUVI010000186.1:0-7180 GCA_043754135.1 Bdellovibrionales bacterium
GTCGCAGGTCGCCCTGAATTCACTTCGTGCCGAGTTTGCAGGGCCGAACAAGCTGTGACTGCCAAACTCAACGTGAATGCCGAGCATATACGTAAAAAAGTTTTGTAAGTGCAATGACGTTCAAATTGACGATTGGGGTAATTATTTTTTCTGTGCATACAAAAAGTACTCCTGATTGCCGTCGCGGCCCTTCATTTCTGCGGCGAAGTATTCAATATTGTTGAGTGCCAGGTTTTTGGCAAGCTCAGTGATTTTTTCTTGCAGCTCGGTGACTGCGGCGGGCGACTTCACTAAGCCCGATTTATTTAGGTTTTTCGCACCCACTTCAAACTGTGGTTTTATCAATGATAAAACATGCCCATGCCGGCGTAAGAAGGGCAACACCTGAGGTAAAATTTTCTCGATAGAAATAAATGAAACATCTATCACCACGAGATCAAAAACTTTATTTTTTAACCCAGCTGGTGTTTTTTGCGAGAGATTTTTCGCATTAATGCCGGTCAGTGACGTAACCTGTGGGTGGTGACGCAGACTTTCGGCTAGTTCGTCTGTCGCGACATCAAGGCCCGTCACGTGCTTTGCGCCATTTTGCAAAAGACAATCGGTAAAACCGCCTGTGGATTGCCCGACGTCGAGAACTTCAAGACCTTTGACCTGAAGTTTTGTTCGCTTAAGTGCACCCTCGAGCTTAAAGCCTGCCCGCGAAACATATTTTAAAATATTCTGCTGAGCTATCTGCACTTCGTGTTTGTTTTCATCGACTGATTGGGCCGGTTTTTTAGCTTGAGATCGAAGGGCGGTTCGAGCGTCGATCAAGGTGACTTGACCAGCTTCAATCATTTCTTGGGCCTTGGTTTTAGAAGGGGCCAGACCTTTGTCGACAAGCCACTGATCTAATCGCTTTTTCATCCCCATGTTTATACAATAAAAGTAAGTGTTTAACGATGTGAATTTTCGGTGGGAGTGGACATGGTGCGGGTGCTGAGTCACTTAACTTTTGTTTGTGTATACTTGGCTTCGACTATGGTTTTTGCGGTTGAGAAAAAGTCGACTACTAAGAGTGTGACCACAAAGGCGACCGCAACATCGAATCCCAGCAAAAAAAGTACGACTGCAGCGACTAGCACATCTAAGACAACAGCCATCTCTAGCAAAATTGCAAAACAAACTACCAAGAAAGCTATAGCTCAAAAGAAATCTAAACCACTCTTCAAATTTTTGACTTTCATGCAAGTGGCTAAGCTCGAGCACACTCAACGCGTAAAATATATTCGCGCATTACGCCAAGCCATGATTGATCTTGAGAAAACACAAAACATGTATCGATTGAAATCGGTAGCAAGTTTAGATGGGTACAAGCCAGGTAAATTCGAAGAGCTTTACGCTTTTGTGTTTGGTCAGTGGGCCACAGCTGAAGAAACCATGAATCGTGGTACAAACACCGGCACTGATGGCGAAAAACTCGACTCACGCTGTATTCACTCTTACAACTTGCAGTTTTACCCCCGAGCGAGTCAGGGCAGCATGCAAAAGTTTTTGTGCCCGAAAGTACCTTGTTTAAACGGCTCGGGTTCACAATGCGGTAAGTTTATGTCGGGCATGGGTTTAACAGGCGAATCATCTAATTTTTGTATATCAGACAACGTGGCATGGAACGGCACTCAAGAATGCGAGAAAAAGCGCATAAGAATGGCCGATGACAACGACGTTAAAGTGAATGTTATGATCGATAAAATTCGCGCGAAATTCACTGGCAACGTGACTCGCGATTTTTTAACGGGGAAAGCTGATGCTGACGGCGAAACAGCGGGGCAACTCATTAAACAACTTGCTGATCTGGCCTACAGTGACGATGCTTATGCACAGCTGATTTATATTTTAGCCTTGTACAAGAAAAATGATTTGAAGATACCGAATATGGATATTTTAAGAAAACACTTCGAACGACTTAACCCTGAGTACTTCACTGAAAACTTTGATAACTTCCCAGCCGCTGTGAATGAAATGTTCGGTGAATATTTGAATCACTGTAATCTTCCTGTCGCGGGGGAGGTAATTGTAGATCTTGATATCGAAGCGCGTATGCCTAGAAGCAAATTGCCAGCTAATCGTAATGCCTATGAACTTGAGCAAGCCCGCATTGAGGCAGTGGCCAACTACAAAGCGCAAATGTTGGCTGAACATGGTGTCGACATTTCAAAGTTAGGCCCGAATGAGGTATCGCCAGCATGCACCGGTTGCACAAATAAAAACTTAGTTGAAATTAGAGAGTGTGCGGCCATTCAAGCGCGCGTCGATAGCTTGAAGGTCAAACTTGAACAAATCGAGAATACTTGTCCCGATACGACAGTGAATGGTCCTCCGACTACTGCGCCAGTTCGGCAAATAGACTCGAGTCAAGTAGCACCTATTTACGATCTGAATTTAGAGACCGGTACTCCTATGTACACCAAATCTACCGGCTGTAATACCGATGTCACTTTAGATAAAGATCAACTCGAACATGCAGCCCCTCGCTGCATGGCATGTCTTGCTGAACGGTCAATGTACAAATTAGATCGCAGTAGTTACTCGGTTTCAACGAAGTGGTTATCGTTAATGAGCACTGTGGTTTTAGCGTGTGGTGATGGCATAAGCGGCAGTACGCATATACAACCCAAGATGATGTTGCGGTACATGCAAACTTTTGGTCACTGCTCGGCAAATAGTTATGATTGGGACCCTGGCCACTGCGAGAACACCTCCACTCCAAATTGCGGCAAATATGTTTCGAATCTAACAGATCACGATAGGCAACTCATTCGCGCATGGAATGATCGCCAATTCTGGCGACGCGACTCTGATATCGACGGCAACCCACGTACACTCTGGCAGAAAATTACTGGTAAGCCCGCCAGCACAGACACTCCCAAAAACAGCGAGACATTTTGGAAGAAACTTTTTGGCGACAAACCTAGCCCTGATGGTAACGGCGAATTTGAACGTATTTACGGCATAAGTTACGCCATGGCCACTGAAGTATTTTGCGACCCAAGCCGCTTCAAGGACGGGTGGCTCAACAACCGTGTTCGTGATTATAATATGACCGAAGAAGAATACGCTGCCGACGACTCCATAAAGAAGAAGAAGAAGAAAAAACACTATACGCGCCCAGACGAAGACACGGCGAGGAGAATGGGGCGCGCGCAGTTCAAACAATTTCTTGATAACGACTTGTCAGCGGCCAAGCGCGAAGATATGGAAAAGAAAAGCTCTGAAAATCCCCAGAAAAAGGCTTTGCTCAAATGCATGGACGAATCTCTTCAACACGCCGAACAGCTTTATTCAGGCACAAGCGGTAAGAATACTTGTATGCAGATGGTGCCCGCTGCCTCAGTTACCACACCGATGAAGGAGCATATTTTCAAAGACATTAATGAAAACAATGGCACCACGACTATTTCAAATATTGGCATTTGTTACCCTGTCTCAATATATCAAGCTGATAGTGAAGGTCTCTACGCTACTCTCGGTGCAGATGACCCATCAGGCGTGAGCGAAGAAAGTCAGAGATACAATTCACCTTCGGCCTTCACATTTTCAAATAAAAAAACTACGAGGCCTAAGATGGTCATGTTGGGTCCACAATACCCGGGGCTACTAGAGGGACTGGACCCTAAAGATTACGACATCACTTATCCGAACGATGCCGCTTGCTCTGTCTATCAGCAAGCGCCTGCAAAAGTGCCAACTAAGGGTTGGATGGATAAATAAGGCGTTCGAATTCGCTTATTTTTTTCTCTGTAAATTAAAATTGATGAGGTCGCGTAGCTCTTGAGCTTCGCGGCCGAATTGTTGCAAGTGCGAGAGCGCGCGGTCAGTAATTTCGTGAAGCATTGTCTCTGTAGCTTCGAGGCCGATGTGCTTCGGTAATCCAGAGGCTTCAATATTTTTCGGGTTATAATCTAAAATATCGTCAGCGACTTGAAAAGCTAACCCAAGCGCAGCGCCAAAATCAGCGATGGAGTCGCGAGTTTCCGTCTTCACGCGCGCGATAACAGCGACACCTTCGGCAGCCGCTTTGATCAATCCACCTGTCTTGCGTGTGTGCATGTCTATCAGAGTTTGTATTGAGGTGCCGTGAACCGTAGTTTTTTTCCCATTGTCGATTTCGTGCGATGTCATCGATGCTGGAGGTGAAGCTTTGATTTTCTGACTCGCCACTAAGTCTTCAACTTGGCCGGCGACCATGCCGCTGTACCCGGCAAGGTCTGAAAGTATGCGTGTGAGTTCGACAGCAACCTCGGGCGTGTTTCTGTAATATTCGCTCAAAATAAAAAAGGCTTCGGTGAGTAATGCGTCACCAGCCAGCAGGGCTGTGGTTTCGCCGAATTGAATGTGATTTGTCGGTTGGCCGCGTCGAGTGTGGTCGTTATCCATACACGGCAAGTCGTCGTGAATCAGCGAGTAGGTGTGTATGCATTCAATCGCCGCGGCCCAAGGCAGGATTCGGTCGAGACCAATTTGCAGAGTTTGTGCCGTGAGGGCACTCACAAGTGGGCGAAAACGTTTGCCGCCAGAAAAAAGCGAATAGCGCGTCGACTCAGCTAAGATTTTCGCCTGCGGTGAAAGTTTCAGCGCTCGCTTCGCAAAATGCTCGCGCAGAAAATCTTCAAAAATCTCTAAGTTAAAAGGCATTAAGAGACCTCAAACACAAAACGTACGCGGCGAACAGAAAAGAACGGGGCCGACGATTTCATAAATGTATTTTACAATTCTTCGTCGAAATCTTGCGTAACGGCTTTGCCGTCACCGTCAACTTTAAGCAGAACTTTGATTTTCTCTTCGGCTTCGGAGAGTTGCTTTTGGCACTCTCGCGAGTTTTTCACACCTTCTTCAAAAAGCTTTAAAGCTTCGTCGAGGGCGAGGTCGCCGCCTTCCATTTTTTCAACAATCTCTTCGAGACGTGAGAGTTTTTTTTCGAAATCCATGAGAGCCTCCTGATTTTTCTAGCTAAGAAACTTTTTCGGGTTTCATTCGTAAGGTTTTCACACTTTTATCTCTTTCACTTCGGCACGAAGTTCGCCCTCGGCCAGAGTGATTTTTAATTCGTCATTCACGCGAACATCTTGCGCGCGCTTGATCACCGTGCCTTGCTTATTTTCTACAATCGAATAACCGCGAGCCACAACTTTGAGTGGGCTCATGGCATCGAGTTGGGCGCAAGCTTTGGTGAGTCGTGCGGTTTGCTTATCCAAGCGCTTTTGTACACCCGCTGCGACTTGCACAGCATACATATGCACTTGTTGTCGCAAGCGTTTCACCATTTCAAGGGGTGAACCCATTTTTTGTACGGCGAATAAAATATGACGTCGGCGATCCTCAACATAACGAAAGGCAGCGGCTTCGAGGCGCGAAGCTAATTCGTCATTGCGCATATGCAGGTCTTGTAGGGTTCTTTGTGGGTCGATCAGGCGTTTGCTGAGAGTGTAGATTTTTTCATTCCACTGCTGCATTTTATTTTGCAATGCTCGCCACAATCTTTGCTTCGCTGTGTGAATGCGGTGGGAAACTTCGTCAGAACTTTTAACAACTAATTCGGCCGCAGCTGAGGGAGTGGGCGCACGTAAGTCAGCAACAAAATCAGCAATAGTAAAATCGACTTCATGGCCCACCGCTGAAATGGTGGGAATGCGTGAAGCCGCAATCGCACGCGCCACACGTTCGTCGTTAAATGCCCAAAGGTCTTCAGCCGAACCACCACCGCGCCCGATAATCACTACGTCTACATCCTGCAACCTATTCATTAACGCGAGTGCAGCGACAATCGACGCAGGAGCCGTTTCACCTTGCACGAGTGCGGGAGCAAGAGTGATGCGCGCCGATTTATAACGACGCCGCAAAACATTAAGAATATCGCGAATTGCAGCACCTGTCGGCGAAGTGACGAGCCCAATGTGTTTCGGGAAGGCCGGTAACGCGCGCTTGCGTTTAAGTTCGAACAATCCTTCGGTCTGCAACTTTGCTTTTAATTGTTCGAAAGCTTTCTGTAGCGCCCCGGCGCCAACGGGCTCCATGTGCTCACAAAAAACTTGGTAAGTACCTCGCGGCTCATAAACTGTGATTTTGCCGCGTACCAAAACTTCTAATCCATTTTCAGGCTTAAATTTTAATTTAGAATTGTGGCCCTTGAACATGACGGCACTCATTTGCGCGTTGTCATCTTTCAGTGAAAAATAATGGTGGCCAGAAGTATGGGGTTTGAAGTTTGAAATTTCACCACGCACCCACACCGGGGTAAACTGGCCTTCGAGCGTTTCGCGAATCAACGAGTTGATGTCTGAAATCGAATAGACCATGGGTTGTTTAGGCGTTTTAATTTCTACCGGCTCGGCCGGAGCTTTAAGCTCGTCAGCCTGAGGCGTTTCTTCGGCGTCAATATCAAAACCTAATTGGGGTGAACTCATGGTTCGGTAGATTAGGCGAGGGCTCGTGGGCAGTCAAAAGTTTTGGTGTGAGTTTTATTTGTCAGTCATGAGCAGAAGCGTCGTCGACAGTTAACTGCTTTATTTTAGCGGAACCAGAGATTTTGCAGTGACCAAAAGCCGCCCGCGAGCAAACATATCAGGCCCAAACCACGATGCATTTGAATTTGTTCATAAAGCGGCGCCGGGAAGCGCTCCTCAGCAATTTGCATGAGACGCGGAGAATTGAGCACGAAAGTCATGAGCACACCGTAAGTTAAAACAAAAAATGGAAAGAAAAAATCAAGTTCTTTATAAGTCATAATTCACTTTTTTAACGAAACCCTTGTGCGTGAGTGTTAATTTTGCCCTGTAGAAATTTATCGGAGCCCATGTTTCACTTTGTAACAGGACCTTCTGCCAAATTTTGTTGCGGCATAAATATTGCCTCTATTGTTTATTGCCGAGTGCGGTTGTATGCTGACCTCGTGCTTCTGTGGTCACATGAATAGTGAACCCTACAAACAGAAATAAGGGGGCTGTCCCTGAGAATGGTGAGCAGGCTCACCTCGTAGTGAGAAGCCTAAAGTTCTCAAATGGCCTACCACACTGGACTTACATGGGTTCATAGTCATCGCTGATCACAGAGGTATTTTTTTGCTTTTTTCAGATTTTTCGTGCCGTAAGCCTCAACCAATGTCGAGCCCCTGCCTAGGCACTCCCCAACTGCAACTGTA
>JAYUVI010000187.1:0-4851 GCA_043754135.1 Bdellovibrionales bacterium
GGTTTGCAAGAGGTGCGCTCTGGCGATTTAAAATCTCGTCTCGAACAAGCGCGCATTTTAACTGAAAGTCTTTCACAGCTTAAAGGTGCTGCCATGAAAGCGGGGCAGCTGTTGAGTCTTGAAGTGGGGGATTACTTCCCCAAAGAAGCGCGTGAGATTTTTGCAGTTTTGCAAAATGCCGCTGACCCAGTCGATTACGATGAAATTTTAAAAACTTTAAAGCAAGAGTTGGGCGAAAAAGACTTTGCCCTACTGCATGACTTAAGCGTGAAACCGGTGGCCTCCGCCAGTATTGGGCAAGTGCATTCTGCTTTTTATCAAAGCCAAAAGCTGGCTCTCAAAGTGCAGTATAGGGGTGTGGCAGATTCGATTGATTCTGACCTGCGCATATTGCGTAAAATCGCCGGGGCTTTGTGTAAACTCACTGGTCGCGAAATGAATCTCGACCCGCTCTTTCAAGAATTGCAAGAAGTGCTCAAGCAAGAGGTTGATTACTTGCGTGAAGCCGATTTTCAAAAACTTTACGGCGCGCGCGTAAAAGAGATTTCGGGTGTCGAGTCGCAAGCCATTAAAACTCTGGCTGGTCGTACTTTTCGTTATTTCGTACCTGAGGTGCTGACCGCATTCACTACTGAGCGCGTACTGGCCATGGAGTGGCAAGAGGGTCTAAGCCTGCGTGATTGGCTTAATTCTTCTCCGAGTTTAACGGCCCGCGAGCACTTGGCGAATTCAGTACTCAATTTATATTGTCATGAATTTTATGCCTGGGGGCTCGTGCAAACTGACCCTAATTTTGCTAACTTTTTAATTCGTACAAAAGACCAACGTTTTTCAGATATCGATGCTGATCACCCGGCGCTCGTACTACTCGATTTCGGCGCCACTCGTGAGTATGACCGCCAGTTTATTGAAAATTATGTGAAGCTGTTAAAAACGACAGTTAGTGGCGATAAAAAAGCCATTGTCGACACCGGGATTGAATTTGGCTTGCTCGACCCGCGTGAAAACGAGTCGGCACGTGAGAGTTTTTATAATCTAATGGAAGTCGCCACGCGCCCATTTGCTGAGCCTGGTAAGCCTTTTCGTTTTGCCGATGAAGAGTATGCCAAACTCTCACGCCAGGTGGTGCGTGAACTCACCCAGAGTGTGAAGTTTAGCCCGCCGCCATACACGCTCATATTTTTACACCGCAAACTGGGTGGACTTTTTTCGCTGCTCCAAAAGTTAGATGTCACGCTTGATGTTTCGCCTTATTGGCAGGCATGATAGAGTCACCGTTATGAGCGAAGACGAAACAAAACCTAGCAAAACCAAACTCGAACAGCGGGTAGAAAAACTCAATTCCCGAATTCGTGATTTGCCCACTGACCCCGGCGTTTACCTGATGAAGTCGGGGGCCGAAAAAATTATTTACGTCGGCAAAGCGAAAAACTTGCGTGCGCGAGTGCGCTCGTATTTTCACGATAGTCGCAAGCATGTGAGCTCAAAGACTCTGCACCTTGTCGCGCAAATTGAGCATATTGATTATTTAATTACAAAAACCGAAGTTGAAGCTTTTTTACTTGAGGCTTCACTGATCAAAAAGCACCGACCGAAGTACAATATCAGACTAAAAGACGATAAATCTTACCCCTACATTCGGTGCAGTGTTACGGATAACTTCCCCCGTTTTTATCTTTACCGAAAAGTAAAACCCGATGGTGCTTATTATTTCGGGCCTTATACCTCGGGCGGGCACGTGCGCGAGACTATTCGTTTTCTTAACAATACATTTAAAATTCGCGATTGCACCGACGGCTTTATGCGTGCGCGTAAGCGACCATGTATCATGTATCAAATCGGTCGTTGCCCAGCTCCGTGTGTGGATAAAATCACCATCAACGAATACGCGACGGGGATTGAAGGCGCGCTCGACTTTCTGCGCGGTCGAAATAAAAAGGTAGTCACCGAGCTCAATAAAAAAATGAAAGAGACGGCCAAGGCTGAACGCTTTGAAGCCGCCGCCAAATTACGTGATAGCGTGCAGGCCATTGAAGCTATTTTAGAAAAGCAAATTGTCGTAAGTCAGAAAGACGACATCGACCAAGACATTATTGCTTATTGTGGCGACGAGCGTGGCACGTTAGTCGAAACGTTGCACATTCGCGCGGGACGGGTGATCGGCAGCCGAGATCATTTCTTAGCGAAGCTCAATTGCCAGTCGCCTGATGAAGACCCCAAAGAGTGGCTCACTTCATTTCTTAATCAGTACTACAGCGACAATATTGTGCCCGATCAAATTTTGCTACCCGTGGATCTGAGTAGCGATATTTATAAACTTATGCGAGACGTTTTTAAAGAACGCGAGCAAAAGCGCGCGCAGTTTATTCATGCACTCGACAAAGACCAAGCGAGGCTTATGGATATGGCGGCGAAAAATGCGCAAAGCCATTTCAAAGATCGTTTGAATAAGCAGGCGAACAGTCAGGGAATTCTCGAAGAGATTGCCCAAAAGTTTCAGTTGCCGCACTTGCCGCTGCGTATGGAGTGTTATGATATTTCTAATTTTCAAGGTGACGAGACTGTGGCCTCGCAAGTCGTGTTTGAAGAGGGTGAACCTAAGTCCGATGACTATCGCCGCTATAAAATTAAGACCGTCGAAGGTTCAAACGATTTTGCCAGCATGAAAGAGGTGCTTTCGCGGCGGTTCAAACACACTGAGTACGATGACCCGCAATTGGTAGTGGTCGACGGCGGTAAGGGCCAACTCGGTATGGCAGTGAAAGCTTTGAAAGAAATTGGCCGCGAAGATATTTTCGTAGTCGGTATGGCGAAGGCCCGCGCCGAAGGTAATTTTACAGAGAGTGAAATTTCACACTCTGAAGAAAGATTTTTTCTACCCGGTCGTTCGAACCCGGTGAAGTTTGCAACGAACAGCGAGGCGCTTAAAGTTTTAGTCAATCTGCGAGATGAAGCCCACCGCTTTGCTATTACGTATCACCGTAAACTGCGCGATAACAAACTTTTTCAAAGTCAGCTTGATGTGATCGACGGCATTGGCGAAAAAAGAAAAATGGCGCTGCTCAAACATTTTGGTTCTGTAGAGGCCATTGGCCTCGCCAATATTGAAGAGATTGCGGCGGTCGCCGGCATGACTGAAAAAGCGGCCGACGAAGTAAAAAAGGCTTTGGGCAATAAGGATGGATAGTAATTAGTCCGTAGGTGAAGGCCCTCTTCAGGTATGGCATATCACTTGCTTATTAAGCCAACATGACTTTTCGAATTTTTGACCGACGCTTCGTGAGTGTCTTAGTCTTGGGCATCCTTGCAATTTTTTCTGTCTCAGTTGCAATTGCTGATGGCGGCGGCAGTCATGGTGGCGGCACAGGTGTCGCTTGTTTTAAAACTGTTGAAGACGCGCAGAAAGTGAAGGCCGCAAATGGGCAAATCTCGCCCGAAATTTTGCCCCACTTAAGGAGCGTAACCGTAACCGATCAATTTGAATTCGATAAAAAGTATGGTCCGTTTTTTGATATTTACCCCGGTGACTCAAATGTTAATGTTGATGTAACTGATTTGAAGAACCCTGCGGTTCTCAATCAAGTTCGCGCCATGTTTGAAACCCCACGACAGTATTTAGATCGCATTATTGACGAAAAAATGGCGAGTCTTTCACCCGCGTTCGCCGCCCTCTTAAAAGAAGCTTTGGATCAAGTCGCTGTTGCCAAGTGGCAGAACCAGCCGCTGCGCCTAATCAATGACCTTGATCTGCCCTCTGCGCTGGATTTACGCACGCGTCTGACGGAGTCCCCGAAATGTGCGCTCGTGCCGATTGTCAATCGTGAGTCAACTCCGCAGCCGGGGTTGTGGCCACAGGGCAAAATCACATTTAACCCGTTGCTATTTGATCACCTCCTTTACGAAAACATAAGTTACGACAATGATCAGGTGTACCCAATTCTGCGCCATGGTGGTTTTGTCGGTGCGGCGTTTTTACTTCTGCACGAAGCTCTTTATTTGATCGCCGATAAAATGGGTCAAGACACTTCGCTGCTGTCACGCGAACTCGCGGCGCTGCTGCTTTCACCTAACACGTATAATTTTGTTAAACATGAAATGGCCTTTATGCGCCTACTTTACTATGCCGGATTTGATCGTCTCGAACTATTCTTCGATGCCGAAGAAAAGCATCAAATGAATACGACAAAAAATGTGCGGCCTTTGCGTGATGATGCCGTAAAATACCCGCGTTATCAGTTTTATCGATCGATCATGCAGAATATTTTGCGAATTGAAAATCAGTGGCTCGATGAGCAATGCCAGCAGATGACGGGTGAGACTTGTCAAAACCTACAACCGAATTATTTGCGCATTGAAAATAAAGATGTGCAAGAGCGGGTTTGCCATTTTTTTAACAGCGCTGAAGTCGCCGAACGCACAGACTTAGAAGCTTTTATGTTGATAGCTTGGAATGTTTTCACCGTTATCAACCCGCAGAGGTGGGATGAAGCTACACAGCGCATCGCCGGTCTTACTAAATCCAAGTCAATGTTGGGCCAACGACCGGATTTCTTTTCGCTACTCTCGCCATCGCGTGATGAGGTCTTTACAGTGAAGTTTATTTGCCAGAGCATTCGCGATTTTTTCGTGATCGAGAAGATGCAGAAAAAAAATGACCCTAGGCTCGAGTACTATACGCTTAAACTTGGGGCACCACTTCTCGTTATTGGTACGCCACCGCTTTGGGGGAAAGCTCAGCGCTACTGTCATTCTTTGGGCGTGAAGTGAACTTTAGTCGAGTTGTTTAGATAAAGTTCTTTCGATCGGCTTCAGATTTTTTTCTGCTGATCCGACTAAGCTACCGTGAATACA
>JAYUVI010000188.1:0-5208 GCA_043754135.1 Bdellovibrionales bacterium
TCTGTGAGGGAAATAGATCTTCTCACAATATTTTATTAGGAGAAAATTATATGACTACTCGACAGATCATTATGTTTTGCTTAACGATGTTTTTGTCTATGGCGATAGCCCAGGCGGAGGGCGGCCACGGCGGCAGTGGCGAAAAAGGCTTCGAAGCACCTGACGGGCAAGTGATGCCGCTAGATATTATCCGCAGGCCTGATCGCATACCGTATCTTGTTTCTGAAACGCCGGCGGGACGGTCTACACTTAAAGAAATCAATAGTGGGATTTATCAAAATCTCAGTCACTTTCCGATGGTGCGAGTGATCTACCCGTCAACTTTGCCGCCGACAAGTGGCCACGTCACTTCGTTTAGTGACCAGATGAAAACAACATTACTTAGTTTACGATTTTATTTGGTGACGGGCCCGCTTGAGGATTCGAAAGATGTTCAACACACGGTCTTAAGTCTGAAAATCGATGGACAGCTAGTGCAGATCGCGCTGCAAGATTCCCTCGGTAACGTGGCTCTTGATAAAGAAAAATTTCTCGGGCTCAATGACGAGTATAAAGAGATAGTTTTTGAACACGAGACTCTGATCGCACTCTATCGGAGTGACACGACTCACTTACCAAAATACACCGATGCTATTATGGACCTTGTGAACTACATGAACGTGAAAGATTCGCGCATTCCACTGACTTCTGCGGGCATAAGCCAACTCGCTTGTGCCGCAGGTTTACCAGTGGTGGAGGGCACATTTAAACAAACTGTGCGCATCGATGACGCAGCAGACCCCAAACGACACTTCAATTCGCATCGCTACATGATTTTAAATTTCGCAGAAGAAAACACGGGGGCCGCAAGGTGCCGCCTCGAGTTTTTCACTCCAGCCAGTCATCCGTACACGCGTGTAAGTTTGCTCGATGAAACACCTGACAGCCTTGTCGAGTTCTATAAAATAGACGGTCAGTGGCAAAGCGGAAAATCGGGCAGATGGGTGCTCTCTCTTAACAAAGAAGACGGCGGGTTTTACCCACAGAATACTTTCTTCCCACAAATTTGGTTTATACAAAATAGTTATGCTTCACAAGTGAGCTGGGGTGAATATGATTTGGCCCAATCGCCGTACCGACCAGAATTCGATAGACCGGGCAAGACGGCCATTTTTGAAGAGTTAAGCGATCGTGAGATAAAATAGGGTATTAGGCAGGAGCAGGGGAGGAATTTTTGGATTTACAAGGAGTACTGCGCGAGAAAATCGCTGCAGAATTTGAGAAACGCAAAGAGACAAACTCACGCTATTCACTACGCGGAATGGCCGAGCATTTGAATATCGACGCCTCGTTGCTAAGAAAGTTTTTGCGTGGAGAACGAAGGTTAGGGGCTAAAAGCTTGTTAGTTTTGGCGAGTCGACTTCAACTTGAGCCACAGTTGCAACAATTGATTTATAGTAAATTTAGCCGGGGCATAGATTCGCAAACCCAAACTCGGCAAAATGAAAATGAAGTTCAGACGAATTTAGCGATGGCCTTTGATGCCACACAGATGCCGCGAGTGAAAAATGAAATTGAAAAATTTAATGTGCGGGTTTACCGCATGCGCGCGAAAAATAACACGTGCCCGATCTACACGCTGCAAATTTCATTCACGCCGGTGAAGACGTCGATATAGAATTTTTTTTGGCGTGGCGATGTACTTTAAGTCAACTGACTGGTCAGCTTCGTTGCTTGAGCAGTTTCGCCGCTTCTAAAGCGTGATAGGTAAAAATTATATCAGCACCGGCACGACGAATCGATGTGAGAATTTCTATCATCACTTTATCGTGGTCGATTAATCCCGCCTGCGCCATGTGCTTTACAAACGCATACTCGCCACTCACATTGTAGGCGGCGACAGGTACTGACGACATATCTTTTACTCGCGCGATAATATCGAGGTAAGAAAGCGCGGGTTTCACCATCACAATGTCGGCGCCTTCTTGAATATCGAGAGCGACTTCGCGCAAAGCCTCGCGCTGGTTGGCGGGGTCCATTTGATAAGTTTTTTTATCACCAAAGCGTGGTGCTGAATCAAGAGCGTCGCGAAAAGGCCCGTAAAAACCTGAAGCGTATTTCGCCGAATAAGCAATTATGCCGACATTAGTAAAACCGCGAGCATCGAGAGCCGATCGAATATGGCCCACGCGACCATCCATCATATCTGAAGGCGCAACAAAATCGGCGCCAGCTTCAGCTTGTGCTAGAGACATTTTCGCCAAAATTTCTAAAGTTTCATCATTTAAAATTTCGCCCGCTTTTACAAAGCCATCGTGACCATCTGAGGAGTAGGGGTCCATGGCTACATCGGTGATCACGCAAAGCTCTGGCAATTTTTCTTTTAATTCGCGAACCGTGTTCTGCAGCAAACCATTCACATTGGCTGATTCGAGGGCAAAAGAATCTTTCAGCGACTCTTGTAGGTGGGGGAAGAGCGCCACCGACGTGACTCCCAACTCAAGGGCCTCGTAAGCCGCGCGTAAAATGCCGTCGCTCGAGGTGCGAAAAAAACCGGGCATCGATTTGATTAATTCTTTTTTGTCCGCGCCTTCAGTGACAAACAAAGGCAGCACAAAATTCTTCGCCGACAGTTCAGTCTCGCGCACCATATCGCGTATGCCGGCCGAGCGGCGCAGGCGGCGGGGGCGTTGTGAAAGCGGCGCCTTTGAGTTCTTATCTAAAGGGGAGTTCATCGCCGATCTCCTTTAAAATTTTGTGCAAAGAAATAAGGGGCAGGCCAATCAAGCTTGAAGGGTCGGTAGAATTCATTCGCGCCACTAGGCTTAAACCAGAAAGTTCGAACTTATAGGCGCCAGCGCAATCGACAGGGTTGTCGCGTTTCACATATTTTTTAATTTCATCGTCGCTTAGTTTGCGCATTAAAATGCGGGTGGTGACAGTGCGCCGAAAAATACGTCCTTGGTAAATTACGCAGACGCTGGTGATTAACTCATGCGGCTTGCCGCTCATTTTGCGCAACATATTTTCTGCTTTAGCCGGCGACTTGGGTTTGCCCAAGACTTCGCCCTCAAAGAACACCAATTGATCAGCGCCAATAATGGCATGTTCAGGGTGTAGCGCCGCTAAACTCTCCGCTTTTTTCACTGCCAGAAAACGACTTAAGCGGTGTGGGGCACTGGGGTCCTCTCCTGTTTTTTTTGATATGCGTTTTAGGTTACGAAAAAAATAACCTTTGAGCTGCTCTTCGTCCACAGCGGGGCGCAAAGCCCGAAAGCGCAGCCCAAAATCTTTCAGCTGGGCAATTCGGTAGGGTGATTTTGAGGCTAAAATGATCTGCAACATACTTTTACCGTTATAAAGACAGCGAATTCTCTTGTCATCGTTTTGTGTCTGAAGTCACAATAGAACCATATGAATGGCCCATGGGTGCATAATTTATCGCCGTTTCTTATCGAATTCTCAGATGGCTTTGGCATTCGTTGGTATGGCTTATCTTACTTGGTGGGCTTTTTTCTCGTCTATTTTTTCGTCGATTACATGACCAAAAAAGGCCGTACGCTGCTCACTCGCGAGCAAGCTGGCGATTTGGTGACCTACACGGCGATCGGCACTCTCGTGGGTGGGCGGTTGGGTTATGCGGCGTTTTACGCCCCTGATTTGTTTGTGACTTTTCATTCGAGCTTTCCGTTTTGGGCTCTCCTTGAGGTGCACAAGGGGGGCATGGCCTCTCACGGTGGCATGATTGGTATTGCCGCCGGTTGTATTTTATTTTCGCGTAAATACGGAATTATAACTTCGCACTTGATTGATCTGCTTTGTTTGGGTGGGCCGCTCGGCGTGTTCTTTGGACGTATCGCCAATTTTATCAATGGCGAATTGTATGGGCGGGAGTGCTCGCCTGATTCTTGGTTGGCTGTAAAATTCCCCACCGAAATTTATTCCTGGGGGGCAGCTGACACTGAAAAATGGCGAGGTCTTGGCCCTGCTGTGCAGGCTCTGGGTGAAGTCACCACGCGCACCGGAGAAAAAATTTCAGCCACCGCGGAGTTATGGAATTCTTGGGTGGCCAGTGGCGGTGCACAGGCCCAACATTACATGGAAGTTTTTCGCGAGATGATTATCAAAGCCACAGAACAGCACAACGCCGCCGTTTTACAGGCGATCGCGCCCGCGCTGACGCCACGATACCCTTCGCAATTGATGCAAGCTTTGTTCGAGGGTCTTTTTGTTTTCTTGCTACTGTTTTGGGTGTGGCGCAACCCGCGCAAGCCTGGAGTGATTTCAGGGGTTTTTGGTTTGAGTTATGCGACGGCCAGAATTATCGGTGAGCACTTTCGCTTGCCCGATCGTGACATTGGTTTTCAAGCCATGGGTCTCACCCGCGGCCAGTGGTTGTCGATTGCGATGTTTATTATTTTTCTGATTTATCTTTATTTTGTGACTCGTCGCCAAGCCGAGCGCGTAGGTGGCTGGCGTAATAACCTCGAGGGCGGGGGAAAGTGAAAAGTGCTGTGGTGGACTTTTCGTATTTTACTTTTTAGGGCGCATCTCCAAAAGGTTGGTAATTTAGCATTCTATTGCTCATGCTAGTAAAAGGTATTAGTAATTCAGCGGTGAAACACACTTTAATCTGGCAAGAAAATCATAAAGAGCGAAGTGCGACTTGGCTGACCGAATCGCACTTGTCGCCTCCCAAAAAAATTCTTCTTGCCGATGACGAATTGAAAGCTGACGTTTTTTATAAAATGGCAAGCCAGGGCACAGCCTATTTATGGCAAGGCGATTTTCAAAATGCCAAGCAGCTTTTGCAGGCGGTTCAGCGCCGTATAGGTAAACAAGCCGACAAGCCAACCGATTATCAGACGAAGACGTCAGGGAAAAATAATAATTCTGCAGAGGATGAGAGGTCTGCCGATTCGGTCAAGAATGATATCTTTTCTCCTTCTCCTAACCCCGCGATTTTTCACCGGTATCGTCAGGCGCAAGCCCATCGCGCGCAGTTGCTTTCGAAGTTACTGCTTTATGTTACACTCGACCTTCAGCTTGAGCTGCGTCGCGCGCCTGATGTAAGCGCGGCTTTGCGAGAGGCGTGGTCGCACGACGAAATGATTGCGCATCGTCAAACGACATTTAATCAAAATCCAGAAAAAATTTTAGAGAAAAATCCAGAAGGTTTTTTAATCAGTTTACGCGAATTACTCGGCGTCATTGGCGCTTACGAATGGC
>JAYUVI010000189.1:0-6355 GCA_043754135.1 Bdellovibrionales bacterium
GTCTAGCTATAAAGTTGAACAAGCTCGACGAAAGTGCGGATCATCGCGCCTGAAGCGCCTTTACGCGGGCAATACACAAGTCTGTTGCCCACATGCCAAGCGGTGCCCGCAATATCAAAGTGCGCCCAGGGGATATCTTTATCAACAAACTGTTCTAAGAAACCTGCAGCTGTTGAAGCGCCTGCTCCCTTGAATGAAGAAATATTGTTTAGGTCAGAATAAGTGCCTTTCATGTCACTCACATGGTGATCATTTAACGGCATCTGCCAAACCGCTTCGCCAGAAATAGCCGCCGCTTCATCTACATTCTTGCGTACTTTTACGTCACGCGTGAAGCATCCGGTATAGCTATTGCCGAGCGCGACTACGCAAGCGCCAGTCAGAGTAGCGGCATCGAAAATGGCGGCGGGTTTTTGTTCACACGCGTATGACAGTGCATCCATTAAAATCAGGCGACCTTCAGCATCGGTGTTATCGACTTCAACGGTTTTACCATTGCGCGCGACAAGTATATCGCCAGGTTTATTCGCTAAAGGGCCTGGCATGTTTTCTGTCGACGGTACATAGCCTGTTACATTCACTTTCATTTTCAAGTGGGCCATTGCGAGAATCGCGCCGACGACATTAGCGCCACCACACATGTCGTATTTCATTTCTTCCATTCCGTTTGACGGCTTGATGCTAATACCGCCGCAATCAAAAGTGAGTCCTTTGCCGATGAGAGCAACCGGCTTTTTCGATTTACTGCCATTAGAATACTCAAGAATAATAAAGCGTGGGTCGACAGCGCTGCCGAGCGAAACGCCGAGCAGCCCACCCATGTTCTCTTTTTTGATGCGAGCTTTATCCCACACTGTGACTTTAAGTTTTGTGCCTTTAGCGGCGCGGACGACTTCATCTGCAAAAATTTCAGGCGTCATCAAATTCCCAGGCGTATCGCCCAAGCGGCGTGAGAAGTTCACCCAATGCGCCATTGTGCGACCAACCTCGATGCCTTTTTTCACTAGAGCCGCATTCGTTTTGCCACTTAATAAAAGGTCAATGTTCGCCATCTTAAATTCAGGATCGCGTGGCTTGTCGCTTTTTTTCTCTTTCGATTTTGATTTGTATTGATCAAACGAATAGGCAGTGAGATCGACACCTTCACAAAAAGCGCGCGCTACATCGGCAGAATTTTTATTTGCACCGACTAGGCCATCAAAATGCACAGCCGCCGAAGTCGACTTGTTAGCTTTTAAACAACTGTAAATGTATGAACCTAATTCACGGATTTTTTCGAGGTCTTTGTTTTTTCTATCTGTAGAAACAACCAAAAGGTGACTATATGGAGGTACTCCGTGACTACGTAAGAACGCCCCGCGCTTCGTCTGGTCGAAGGTCAAGCCTTCTGCGAAAATATGATCCACAATCTGGGCCACCTCGGCCGATGGTGCTAACGTTTCGATTTTTTTTGCATTTTTGTTAACAAATACGACTAAAGTCTGGGTTGTGGTCTTTTTGTCGGATGCTTTTCGCGCGTCAATTTGAAACATAAAGAGTCCTCTCGGCTGGGCTAACAGCAATGTTTGAAAAAATCGAATAGCATATGGGGTCGAAATGATAAAGGCTTTTGTCATTTCACCCGAATAGACACCTAGACAAATTGGAAATCCGCCTCACACTTAGTCAGGTTGGGGAATAGCCTAGTTAGGGGCAAAATGATTTCTATTTGTGAATTTGATATTAAAATCAAGTGAAGTCAGCAGGCATGTATAGGAAGGAAACGTAGTGGGCACTTTAATTCCAATGGTTATTGAACAAACTTCACGTGGCGAGCGCAGTTACGACATTTATTCACGCTTGCTGAAAGATCGCATCATATTACTTGGCACTCCGGTAACTGAAGATGTTGCGAATGTCATTGTGGCACAAATGCTTTTTCTCGAGATGGAAAACCCTGAAAAAGATATCTCAGTGTATATCAATTCACCAGGTGGTAGCGTCAGTGCAGGCCTGGCCATTTATGACATCATGCAATTTGTAAAATGTGATGTGAGTACAGTGTGTATCGGCATGGCCGCCAGCATGGGCGCATTATTGCTTTCGGCAGGTAAGAAGGGCAAGAGATACATTTTACCAAATTCACGCGTACTCATTCACCAACCTTTGATTGCGGGTGGTGGTTTACAGGGTCAAGCGAGTGATATTGAAATTCATGCCAGAGAAATGATTAAAACTAAAAAACGTTTGACTGAAATTCTTGTAAAAAACACGGGACAATCCTTCGAGCTGGTGACCTCATCCACTGACCGTGATAACTACATGAGCGCAGAAGAGGCAAAAGAGTTCGGCATCGTTGATGAAGTGGTGTCGACACGCAAACTGTTGAAGAACGAAAAATAGTAGAAGTAGAAGAAAGAAAATAGGGGCGTTGTAGAATGAGTAAAACAAGCACCACGCAAGGCAGCCTTTGCTGTAGTTTTTGCGGCAAGAGCCAAAAAGAAGTTAAGAAGCTTATAGCTGGTCCGGGCGTTTACATCTGTGATGAGTGTATTGATCTATGCAACGACATTATCGTTGAAGAGAAAGAGCGTGACGAAACGGTCAAGCACCATCTGCGTGTGCCGAAGCCAGTTGATATTAAAACTTATCTCGACGACTACGTGATCGGGCAAGAGAGCGCGAAAAAGTCTCTAGCTGTGGCCGTGCACAATCACTACAAGCGCATTAACAACATTAAGAATCGCAAAAAAGACGAAGTTGAAATTGCAAAGTCGAACATTTTACTTATTGGCCCAACCGGGTCCGGCAAGACTTTGCTTGCGCAGACCATTGCTAAAATTTTGAACGTGCCTTTTGCTATGGCCGATGCGACGGCTTTAACTGAAGCAGGTTACGTGGGTGAAGACGTTGAAAACGTCGTGCTCAATCTTTTGCAGGCGTCAGATTACGATGTCGAAAAATGCCAAAAGGGTGTCATCTACATCGATGAGATCGATAAAATCGCGCGCAAATCGGAGAACCCATCGATCACACGTGACGTGAGTGGTGAGGGCGTGCAACAAGCTCTCCTTAAAATTCTTGAAGGCACGGTGGCGAATTTGCCTCCTAAAGGTGGTCGTAAGCACCCTCAACAAGAATTTATTCAAGTCGACACTTCGAATATTTTGTTTATCGTCGGTGGCGCATTTGTGGGCCTCGATAAGGTAATCGACGGGCGTCTCACCAGCCGAAGTATGGGTATCAATGCTGATATCAGGACTAAAGGCGAGAAGGCGGCCACGGGTGAAAATATTTTAAAGAAAATCGAGCCAGATGACCTTGTCAGATTTGGCTTGATCCCTGAATTTATCGGCCGGTTACCCGTGATAGCGGTACTCGACCAGTTGTCAGAAGACGCGTTAGTCGACATTTTGATTCGTCCAAAAAATGCTTTAACAAAGCAATATCAGAAGCTTCTGGAGTATGAAAACTGTGAACTTAAATTCAGCGATGAAGCTCTCCGTGAAATTGCGCGCGAAGCGATCAAGCGAAACACCGGCGCCCGCGGGTTAAGAAGTGTGATAGAAAATGCCATGCTCGATGTCATGTACGAAATTCCTTCCAACGGCAACGTGAAGGAATGTATAATAGATCAAGGGGTAATTCTCAGAGGAGAAAAACCCAAATTGGTCTTGATGACTGAGAGAGAAATGGCGCAAGCGGCCTCAACTAAGGCCAGTAGCTCAGCCGAAAGCGCTTAAAACCACTCTCTCTCGGACTTTAGTCCAGTTTAAATTGCGAAATTTAAAACTCCAAGAGGGAGGTCTGCATGGCTTCAAGTAGCGTTCAAAAATTACCGCTCTTACCGTTAAGAGATCTGATCATTTTCCCACATATGATGATGCCGCTCTTTGTGGGTCGCGAAAAGAGCATTAACGCTCTTGAAGACGCGATGACAAAGCAGACAGATATCGTGCTCGCGGCACAACGCGACCCGAAGTCGAATGCACCACAACCCGAAGAAATTTATAAAATCGGCACGATTGGCACTATCATTCAGCTTTTACGTTTGCCCGATGGCACAGTGAAAGTGCTTGTTGAAGGCAAAAAGCGCGCGATGATCAAGAACTACATCCAGCATGATGGTTTTTTCGTCGTCGAAGCTGAAGAGATGAAAGAAACTGTCGAAAATATGACAGAAGCGCGTGCGCTTGTGCGTTCGATCAAGACGACTTTTGAAACTTATGTGAAGTTAAACAAGCGCATACCTCCAGAGATTCTTATGCGCGTGTCGACTATCGAAGAAGTCGGTGAGCTTGGCGATATTATTGTGGCACAACTGAATCTCAAGCTTGAAGACAAGCAGCGTATTTTAGAAATCCCGGACCCGGGTAAGCGCCTTGAAGAACTTTTGAACATGATGACGGGCGAAATCGAAATTCTTGAAGTTGAACGCAAAATTCGTGGTCGCGTGAAAAAGCAAATGGAGCGCTCGCAAAAAGAATATTATTTGAACGAACAGATGCAGGCGATTCAGAAAGAATTGGGCGAGAAAGACGATTATCAAGCCGAGCTTGAAGAATTGAGCGAGCGGCTTGAAGAAAGGAAAATGTCCGAGGACGCCAAGAAGAAGGTTAAAAAGGAAATCAAAAAGCTGAAAATGATGTCGCCAATGTCAGCTGAAGCCGCGGTCGTGCGCAATTACATCGATTGGATGCTCGATCTGCCTTGGTACAATTACTCAAAAGAAAAGCACGACATCAACGAGGCTTCGAATATTTTAGATGACGACCATTGGGGACTTGAGAAAGTGAAAGAGCGTATTCTCGAGCATCTTTCAGTGCAGGCGCTTAACAATAAGCTGCGTGGCCCGATTTTGTGTCTCGTGGGGCCCCCTGGTGTAGGCAAAACCTCACTAGCTCGTTCAATAGCTCGCTCGCTGAATCGCCCGTTCTCGCGTATTTCTTTGGGTGGCGTGCGCGATGAAGCTGAAATTCGCGGTCATAGAAAAACTTATGTCGGTGCGATGCCCGGCAAAATCATTCAAGCCATGCGCAAGAGCGAATTTGGCAATCCGTTAATCTTGCTCGACGAGATCGACAAAATGAGTATGGATTTTCGTGGTGACCCCAGTTCAGCTCTTCTTGAAGTGTTAGACCCAGAGCAGAACTGCACGTTTCAAGATCACTATCTCGAAGTCGATTACGACTTGTCACAGGTGATGTTTTTGACGACGGCGAACTCGTTGCACCCTATACCACGACCGTTGCTTGATCGTATGGAAGTCATTCAACTTGAAGGCTATATCGAAGACGAAAAGTTTCATATTTGCCAAAAATATTTAATACCCAAGCAGATCGAAGCTCACGGTTTAAAAGATTATAAAGTGAATTTTGTGCCTTCTGCGGTTCGCGAAATCATTCGCTCGTACACGCGTGAAGCTGGAGTGAGAAATCTTGAGCGTCAGATTGCCACAATTTGTCGTAAGCTCGCAAAAGTAATCGTAATAGCTAAGATGAAAAAAGAAGGCAAAACGGGCAAACGTTCTAAAGTTTTGAAGAAGAGCGCGGCCAGTATTATGGTCACTCCGACTAAGGTGACAGAATTTCTCGGCCCAGATAAAAACCGTTTCGGTAAGATCGAAGCGCAGAGCGAAATTGGCCTTACAAATGGTTTAGCTTGGACTGAAGTGGGCGGCGATTTACTTGTGGTTGAGGTATCAACAGTGCCAGGTAAGGGTAAATTTACTATTACGGGCCAACTGGGCGACGTCATGAAAGAGTCATGTTCTGCAGCTATGAGTTATGTGCGATCACGCGGCCCGCTCTTTGATTTCGATAAAGAGATTTACTCGAATATGGACGTGCATATTCACGTGCCAGAGGGAGCGATCCCAAAAGATGGTCCATCGGCGGGTATCGCCATCACGACGAGTATTGTTTCGTCAATGACGAAAATACCAGTTAAGAAAACCGTGGCTATGACAGGCGAAGTGACTTTGCGTGGGCGCGTCTTAGCTATCGGCGGTCTGCGCGAGAAAATTTTGGCCGCTCATAGAGGTGGAATTAAGACCATTATTATACCTAAAGAGAATGAAAAAGATCTTAAGGATGTGCCTAAACAGGTTATGAAAGATCTCAAGGTCGTTTTAGTTGATCACGTTGACCAAGTTTTGGTTCACGCACTAGAAATTAAAAACGCACGGGAACTTTTCAAGAATCGTTCAGAGCGTGGCACAGGTATTCGCGCACAATATCAAGGTTCTTCGCTGCAACATTAATTTGTTGACCCCCTCGTGACAGGATCTGTAAGAATCTTGTTTGCGAGGGAGTGCGATTGACCGAAATTAATGTTTCTAATGATCCATTAGCTCTTTATGAGGTTGGTAAATTAT
>JAYUVI010000190.1:0-6436 GCA_043754135.1 Bdellovibrionales bacterium
CGAGTGTCACCTGGTTTTCATGGACCCGTTCACACAGACGGTTTGCGCTCACGACGGCTGCACATACCGATTTATACAGCTGAAGGTGCTGACCTTTACATAGCGGACATGGCCTATCATCTGCCAGCAGATGGCTCGGCTTACGTTATCAATACAGAGAAACCTCATTTTGTAAGAAACCTCTCAGAACAGTTACGCGTTCATATGGTGTTTGATGTTTAATTTGAGGTTAAGTTGTGCAAACTGAAACTACTGCAGGCGAATCGCGCATACCTCATTATAAAGATAATTTTTTTTACCGCTTACTCGAGGCGCCTCAATACGGCTATGAACGGCATGGCGAATTTTACAAGCCCACAGCCAGAGAGATTTTTAAAGAAACCTTAAGGCGTAGCAACATTTTTAAAAGCAAAAAAAACTGGGTGCCCATCACCTACGTGAATTTAATTTTTTTGTGGGTTTGGGTCGTGACTTATGTCGCTTATTTTTTCTCTTGGCCCAGTTTTCTATTTGCTATGGGGATTTTTTTAATCGAAACCCATCTCTGGGAGCTCGTTCATCACCGCGGTTTAACGCATCGTTCGTATGAGTTTACCAATATGTTTTGGACCCAGGTTTTTCGAGTGTTGCATACGCCTGGTTATCCGGAAGAAATTTACCATTTTGCCCATAAATGCCACCATGTGTATTCTGACAAAGTCGGTGACCCTTACACCCCCAAAGGTGGATTTCTTTACATTTTATTCACGGCGCTTAATCATCAGCCTTTGCGGAAAGATTTGTCGCGTGAAGATTATGAAAAAGTTCGGCAAACGCTTTCGCGGTACGTGCTCTTCGTCAATACTTATGAGCAATACCGGTATTGGGGCACAGCTGCGAACCCCATATTGTGGTACCTAAAAATCATGTTCGTGTCTTATGCGAAAATCGCGTTTTTCTCGTATTTTCTAGGTGTCTCCTACGGGTTTGCTTTTATCCTCGGTGTGACGCTTGAAGTTCACCTCGGTTTTTGCGTCAATTATTTTATTCATGGCTACGGTAAAGACAGTCGTCGACCTGGTCGCGAATTTAATAGAAATGATTGGGCCTATAATCATTGGATTGCGGTTTTAACTCTTGGGCAGTGGCATGCTCACCACCACTTGTACCCAAATAGTGCGAAGACAGGTTTTGCGCCCGGGCAATTTGATGGTCCATTCTATTTTCTTAAATTTTTAGAAAAAATAAAAATT
The DNA here is from genome assembly GCA_043754135.1 of Bdellovibrionales bacterium. GTDB lineage: Bacteria > Bdellovibrionota > Bdellovibrionia > Bdellovibrionales > UBA1609 > RBG-16-40-8. Next base: position 1,233 of record JAYUVI010000190.1, read on the forward strand.
GTCAAAAATGTTCAAGATTATTCTGCGGATTTTCACCGCGAACATTATCGACCCTACTTGCAACAGCAGGGTTCGTGAAAGCTTTTCGTGTTTCAACTTGAGCCGCCAGCCGGGCCTAGGTTCGTTACTTGGCCACTTGTTTTTTAAGCTCAGATTCAAAAAGCACTTGAAAATTTATACCATATTCAGTCAGCTTAGCGACAGCTTCAGGACTTTTATAAACCGCCATGGCTTTGCGTGCATCTTTTGTGGCGAGTGCGGCAAGAGCTCCACGAACTTCTTCCTCAGACAATCGCGTTCTCAGAAATTCGTAAGCCATATCATAATAATTTTTTAAAACATTGCTGCTGATCGTAGCAAAATTGATCGATTCAAATTTTCTATCGCGCATGGCTAGAGTGCTCATGAAATGCTTGTTTTGCGGAAGCTCGGTTTTGGCGCGAGCTTCTGCTACCGAGAGCATGTACCGCAGCGTAATATCGAGCGCGGCTTCGTCAATGAACTTGTGAAACGTGGGCCGTGTCAGCGGTGTGGCCCATGACGCCAAAGGGAAAGTCATAAAAAAAGCGAGAATTGATATTTTTATTTTCATGTCTAATATAATCCTGATGTGTGGTTATTAAAGTCAACAACGAAACTCAAAAAGTGATGAAGATTCATAAGTATGAATTCAACTGGAATACGGAAATTCTGGGATCGGAAAATTCTCAATTGGGAGGACGATAAATATTCTCAGCCTAAAATTTGGGATGTGAACAGCTCGGTGAAGTGTCGCCTGCGTATGGCTGAGCTAATGTTGAAGAAATATGCCAAAAACCAGGTTGTACTTGAATTGGGCTGTGGTTCGGCTCGCCTTCTCGATGTGGCTGAGGCCGCGGGTGTTGCTCGTTACATTGGGGTCGATATTTCCGCTCGTGCCATCGAGGCCGCCCGAGAGCGCGAAAAATCAAAAAAACGTCGCATGTTAGTTGAGTTTCACTGTGCCAGTATCGAGGACGCCGATTTTACCGGGGTTGACCTGTGTTTTTCTCTCGGGCTACTCGATTGGCTAAGAATGGATCAGCTACAAAAGCTTGTGGACAAAACAGCGGGCACTTATTTTTTGCACAGTTACTCAGAAGAGCGTCGATCGTTGTCACAGTTTTTACACGGGGTTTATGTTTACTTCATGTACGGACATCGTACGAAAAAATATCGGCCGCGGTATTACAGCGAAAAACAGATTCGTCAGCTTTACCTTGGTGCACGGTCCCTACCATTACGGTTTTACCGCAGCCGCCGCATGAGCTTCGGTACATTGGTTTATCATTTACCGAATATGGTTTCGGGACGGGATTTTGATTGAATTCTGTTAGAAGTTATTTTGATCGAGTCTCCTGCGATTACCAATCAGCTTCTCAAAGCGGTTTGTGGCGCTGGCTGCGAAGAATTGAGAAACGTATGATGCTCAGTTTGCTAAGCGGCACCAGTGGCCAGTCCGTCATGGAGTTCGGTTGCGGTGCGGGTTTCTATTCACAAGAATTGTATCGTTGTTATGGGCCGAGCTTAGTCCTAGTCGATTTTTCAGCGGAAATGTTAAGTAAAATTCAGTTAAGTGGTGTGCAAAAGATTTGTGCAGATATAGAAACATTGGAGTACGCCCATAACTTGGATGTCATTTTTTGTGCAGGTGCTTTGGAATTTGTTGAGAATACAGAACAGGTTTTTGCGCGTATGCGAGATCTATTGAGAGAAACGGGCGAAGTCGTGTTGATGGTTCCGTCATCGGGTCTTGGCGGGGTTCTGTACAAACTTTTTCATAGACGAAATGGCGTGCCGATTCAGCTTTTTAATCGCACGAAGATCGAGAATTTGTGTCGAACGCACGGCTTTAAAATAGTCGAGGCGCAGTCGGCATGGCCGTTTTCTCAGGGCTACCGTTTAGGGAAAAATGCGTGAAAGAAAAACAACGGTTGCTTTTTATAGTGAATGGTCTGGGGTTGGGTAACTCCACTCGTTGCGAGGCCATTATTGAACAATTGAGCTCTAATAAATTTGAAATAGATGTAATGACTTCAGGCAATGGTCTACGTTATTTTGCCCAGAAACCCTATTTACGAAATCTGCGCGAACTTTCACCACTTCAATATGGTCAAGGCCGCCATGGGCAATTGAGTGTGTTATCCACATTGCGGGCTTGGCCGCAATTACTAAAAAGTCTGCGGGTGAATGTTCGTCATATCGAGAGTTTAATACAAACAGAGCGATACAGCGCCATTATTATTGATTCTGATTACACGGCAGGCTTTTTAATTTGGCGACTGAAAATACCCGTTATTGCGCTCAATAATGCCAATGTCATCTTACAAGAGTGCCGTCAGAATGTGACATTGCCGGCCGCAGTGCTGCCGCAGTATTTTATTGAAACTTTAGATTTTCTTTTTCATTGCACAATACCAGATTTAGTTTTGAGCCCAAGTTTAGAAAAGCGGCAGTCACGTAAAAATATAAAACAATTGGCGCCATTTATTCGAAGAGATTTAAAACGTACTTCATTATTTCGGACACAGCCAAAAAAAATTCTCGTGATGCTGTCGGGCTCGGTATTTGGCACATCGACGGGGTTTTTAAAAAATTTAAAATTATCAAATGAGATAAGTGTTGATGTCATAGGGCGCGATGGCGTGTCGACTGAGCGAATCCGGTACCACGGTAAAGTGTATGATAATAAAAGTTTCATTCGCGAGGCCGATATTTTAGTGATCAACGCCGGGTTTAGTGCTGTTAGTGAAGCTGTTGTGTTGAGTAAGCCTTGTATTGTCATACCTATCGCGAATCATGCCGAACAGTTGGTGAATGCGCGTCGTGTGCAAGATTTGGGTTTAGGCCTGATTGCTGCCCCCGCGAATGTAACTGACAAATTAGACGAATTGATCGAGCGTTACCCCGAGTTTATTCAGAAACACGTGCAGTTCGATTGCGCCAGCTCGGGTTCTTATGACGCCGCAGTTGAAATTGAAAAAGTTTTGCTGCGGTCTAAGGGTCAGCAAGAGTGGCGAAATGAGTACCATTTATGATCGTTTGCGCCGATGATTTCGGGATTTCGTCGGCAGTATCTTGGGACATACTTGATCTTATAAAGCTCAAACGCATTAGTGCGACCAGTTGTATGGTCGTTGGAGCGGAGTCTTCACACACAGCATTTAAAGAGTTGCGAAACTATGATCATGCCGTTGATGTTGGACTGCATCTCACACTAAGCGGGAGGCAGCTCATAAACCCCAGGCCGGAAATTGAAGAACAGATTTTGCTATTTAAAAATATTTTCGGTTTTTGGCCACGTCATATAGACGGTCACCGTCATGTGCAGCAATTGCCTGTTGTTCGGCCCGCTTTGATCGCGGAGTGCAGTCGGCTTATCACGACACCATTTTACATGAGGCATGGCGGGCTTCCGTTAAGGGCGCTATGGCAAACGAAAGTGTCATGGTCGGCTAAGCTAGGGAGTGCTTTCATTGCGATGCCCGCACGAAAATTTAAAGATCAGCTTGATCAAGCACAAATCCCCACGACCCAATCATTATGGGGGTACTACGATCTAGAGCGCGATAAATTTAAGAAAGTATTTTTAGAATACTCGCTACAAGCGACTCACCCGAATGATGTACTGTTTGTACACCCTGGGCGGGTAGATCAAGAGCTCAAGAGTAAAGACAGGCTGACGACACCGCGTGAAGAAGTGAGCGCATTTCTTCGGTCAGATGCTTATGTCGCAATACTCGAGCGAGGTTGTGCTTTTAATCGATTTCAATTTGCGCCCTGCGCTCACCCCAATTTTGATGAGTATACCCCAAGCGATACACTTCGAGAGCGCCAATAATAAATTCAATTTTTCGTATAGTGCCAGTACATGGGTTTTTAAAAGTGCGGCTCAGCGGCGCAAGTAGCCCCATCTGATAATTATTTTTAATCAAAACATAGCTATTGCCGATCTGTTTTAAAACCGGGATTTGAAAAGTGGTTTTGTCACAACTGATTTGCGCACGAATATCTTTCCATACTTCTGTCCATTCTGGTTGTGTCCAGCGCGAATTCTGTGAAAGCGGCAAGCCTATGAAAGTGAACTCAATTTCGCGCTTGGGCAGGATTTCAATTTGTACGCCGGTTCGGTGCTGGGGCTGCGGTGTGGGGCTCCAAAATAATAAATATCGATTGGCGCTGATTTTTTCCGTTCCTGCTGGTGCGTCTGGCAACCCGCTAAGAAACTTGAGCTCATCATATTGACGATAAGAGAAGCCAAAATTATGAATATTTTTAAACTGCGCTTCAGGCGCCAATTGATAAGGCACAACCCAAGCGTTATCAAATTTCTTGGCTGCCAACCATTTGATTTGATGATTCGCAATCAAATCTTGCAATTCGAGCGGCAGTGTCCCCTTGAGCTTGTCGAGTGAATCTGAAAACTCTCCAGTCAGTACGGGCAATAGAAAAACGCCATCCACCGGTTGCGGGTCAAATGACTTTACGAGCCGTTGCGCATCTACATAAAGTTCGCGAAAATCTCGCTCACCCCAAATCTTAGCTAGCATAAGTTTTTTTGAAAGAGTTTCGTAATCCCATTGGGTGATCGAAGCAATATGCGCGAGAGCGCCCAGTGTACCTTTGCGAGTGAGATCTGTTGTCATCAAACCCACCAGAAAAGGACGCATGACCCCGAAAACACTGAAAGTAAAAACAAGAACGCCCGTGCCCACAAACAGGGCAAAACGTGCGGTGAGTCGCTTAGGCATTGGTGGAGGAGTTTTGAAGTAAGGCAGTGCCTCCATAATCAAAATGCCGATCATCGCCATTACAAATGCCAGAGCATATCGACATAAATAATTTAGCTGTGAAAATATAAAAAAGTTCGGCGCATTCGAAATGACAATAACCCATAACAATTTGTACAGCAGGGGGTCGTTGACTATTCGCTTTTGAAAAAATCCAGATTTGTAACGCGCGTAAAAATAAAAAGGCATGAAACAAATTTGTAAAAATATGGCGATCAAAAAAATCTTTAAGACTTTGGTGAACGTTCCAATTGGCGTGGGGTTGTTCTCGAGAAAGAGATTGATTTGCCATTGAAACAAAGAAGACATTTTTTCGAGCCAATTGATTTCAGTTAGGGCGGGGAAGCTTGGCGTAGTGGCTGAGCTCATCAGAAGAAGCGGCAGAAAAGCTAAGGC
>JAYUVI010000191.1:0-9261 GCA_043754135.1 Bdellovibrionales bacterium
GGCTGGCTTAAGACCGATCAACGCAGGCTCAAAAATATTGTCATTTAACCAACCCTCGCCCAGCATGACCTGTTTATGCGCTAGCTTTCGAAATTTATTATCGCGCTCATCATAACGTCGCATAAATTCAGCGAGAGGTGTGAAGTCGTGATCAAGCCTTGGGCGATCAAGAAAAATACGTCCCAAATGATCGGTCGGGCGCCGTAACCATAAAATGGTCGCTTCATCAGGTAAATTAGAAGAAAAACCGGCGCCTAAAGCGATGTACGTTGTCGTATTCGCCAGAACCCTCGACTGCTGCATAAGCTGATTCAAGACCACGGCTTCTCGCTCACGAAAATAGGCTTCACCCTTTTGCGCGAAAATTTCAATAACACTCAAATTTTCGGATTTTTCAATTTCACGATCAAGATCAAAAGTTTGGCATTTTTGCATGCGCTCTTCGTAATAATGCTTCACTCGCTCGATAAAACTGGTCTTACCAGCGCCTCGGTGCCCAATCACAAGTGTAATCATAAACTACTCCCACTAATCTGCAAAAATTCGGGAAAGCTTTTTTTCACGGCCAGCATGTCACTGGGCTCAATAAAAAACCCTGCGCGCGCGGCAATGCTCGCAGCCATGGCCATGCGGTGATCTTGGTCCACACCAAACATCATCGGCGACGCGTAGATCGGTCGTACTCCCGCAGGCTCAATGCGAATCGAAGTTTCAGACACTTGCAGTTTGGCGCCCATAAGCGTGAGAAGCTCACGAGTTTTTTCTAAACGCGAGGATTCTTTGTACTTTAAATGGCCGACGCCAGTGATTTCACTCGGGGATTGGGCGATGGCACACAGTACAGCCAGCACGGGCAACAAATCGGGACTCGATTCAATATTGACCTTCACGCCGTGCAGCTGGTGTGTTTGCTTCACGTGCAATTCGCGTCGATCGGCCAAGTACTGCACATCGACGCCCATGTTTTTTAAAATTTTCACAAAAACAATATCGGGCTGCAAACTCTGCTGCGGAAAATTTTCAAGCACCGCTTCGCCGGCCACAACCGCGAGTGCGGCCACCACAAAAGCTGAACTCAAATCGATTTCGGCTTCATATTGCCGCGCCGTAATTTTTTGATTGGCCGGAATAAAAAACTCCGCACCGTTGTCTTCAATTCGCATGCCTAATTGGCGCATCAGCTTCACCGTCATATTCAAGTAACCTTCAGAGACGATTTTGCGAGAAACATGCAAGTGTAGGGGAAATTTTAAATCCCAAGTGTTGAGAATAACACCAGAAGCGAACTGGCTTGAGCGTTCAGCGTTGATTTGCAACCCATCAACACTCAGGCGCCATCCGCGCGAAATAATTTTAAGAGAAGATTTTGAAAATTGGGCATCAACCCCAAGCTGTCCGAAAATAGGGAGGAGCTCATTTTGCGGGCGCGAGAAAAGGCGTTCACTCCCCTTCAAAATATGTTCACCGGGCATGCGCGAGGCGCGTAGGGCTAAGAAACGGAGCACCGTGCCGGCATGGCCGCAATCCACCGTTTTGCCAGAGAATAAATCAATTAAACCATTTTGCATATGCTGCACATCATCGCAGTTTGATTCGCCCATTAAATGAAACTCAGAATTGTAACTGAGTGCAATTAGTGCGCGATTCAGCAGCGATTTCGAGACAGGCAATGAACCTTTGAAGTTGAACTTTTTCACCGTGCCCAACCCATCTCGTGCGCGGCTTTTAGGAGCTCTTGCAGTTCGACTTCTTCGATCACCGCCTTGCCCGGAGCTTTGACGAAAATAAATCGTAGTCGATCGCCCCCAACGGCTTTTTTATCTTGCTTAAGCAAATACTGAAAACGTTCACTGCTTATCGGCTGTAATCCATTTTGTGGTGAAATCGCGCCGACTGTGTTTTTTGCAAGTAGCTTGCGCACCTCGGCCCCATGTTTTTCGCTCATGATTTTACGGCGTAAACTCCATTCAAGTGCAAACTGCAAACCCATTTGCACAGCGACCCCGTGCGCAAGTTTACGCTCTAACTCAAACACGTGGCCCACCGTATGACCTAGGTTAAGTAATTGTCTAATGCCTTTTGATTCATAAGGATCACGCTGAACAATTTGATATTTTGCTTTCACCGCGACCGGTAGCAGTCGCCATAAGCTGGCCGCATCGAAAACGCGCAACCGATTTAATTTTTCGTAGAGTCCTGATTTGCGCAACAAACTTACTTTGATCACTTCGCCAAAGGCGGATTGCACATTTTCAAGTGGCTGCGTAGCAAGAATTTCTTGGGCACAGTAAATAGCTTTTGCCGGGTAAAACGTGCCTACTTGATTTTTTAGCGCGCCGACATTGAGACCGTTTTTACCACCATGAGCAGAGTCCACAGCCGCGAGCCACGTCGACGGAATATTCACATAACCCACACCGCGTTTTAAAACGCTCGCGAGAAAACCGGCAAAATCACCTATAGAACCACCGCCCACAGCCACTAGAACATTCTCTTGAGCTGAAAAACCTGCCAAAGCCGGCATTACTAGCTTCAGGTGCTGCGCGAAATCTTCGATTTTTTTTAAATTTTCGCCCGCGCAAAAAGAAAACTTATGTGCGAACTGACGGCTCCATTTCTGAAAGGGCGCGAAATGCGCTAAGCGTTCATCGTGAACCAAGATAAAATTTCTGCCTTTTGTGGCACGTGCGAGCTCTTTTACAGTCGGAAAATTTTTCTGAAATTTCACGGTTTTCATTTCATACTCACTCTGTGAAATTCGATCACGCCAAACGGGCTTATGCGATAGCCATCAATATTTGTACGCGAAACCTTAAAAACTATCGAATGCGCCAGCGTCACCCACGGCACTTCTTCTTTAAAAATTTTCTGCGCGTCTTCGTAAAATTTGGTGCGCGTGCGAATGTCGGTTGTGACTCGCGCGCGATCGACGAAAAAAGAAAACCGCTTGTTGCACCACTGCGCCCGGTTATTACCCGCATTGATAGCCTGGCACGAAAGCAAGTTATTCAAAAAATTATCAGGGTCACCGTTATCGCCTGTCCAACCCTGAATGCTCAGGGTGAATTCGCCATTGCGGGAGCGACGCAAAAAATCTTGCCAGTCGAACGCCAGCAGTTTCACTTTTATGCCGATTGCCGCGAGATCTGTTTGAATAAGCTCGGCCATTTTGCGAGCGTTCGGGTTATATGGCCGTGAAATATCAGCAAATGCGAGGTCGGTTTCAAAGCCACTCGCAAATCCCGCTTGGGCTAAGAGTTTTTTCGCTTTACCCACATTGTAATCGTAATCGAGCGTGCGACGACTGTACGACCACATCGTCGGTGGAATCGGATTCTTCGCTACCTGAGCGTTGCCTAAATACACCTCGTGAATATAAAGCTCACGATTGAGTGCATGCTGCAAAGCTTTGCGCACAAGAATATTAGAATAAGGAGGTTTCTGCGTTGCCATTGCCAGATAAGCAATGTTCAGACCGGGGTGCTGCAGTAATTTCAAATTTGGATCTTTCCGAATTAGCGCTAATGATTCAGGCAAAGGTTCGGGCATAAGCTGACACTCGTTTTTTTTCAGCGCCTCCAAGCGTTTGTGTGGGTCGAGTACAATTTTAAAAGTTAATTTATCAACGTTAGCGCGCCCATCAAAGTAATGTATATGCGCTTGATAATGAATGGCTTTGTCTTTCACATAATCGATGAAAAAAAATGGTCCTGTACCGACGGGGATTTTATCTATGTTCTCTGGTTTTTTTTGCGCCAGTAGTTTGGCGCCATATTCAGCCGAAAGAATACTCGCAAAATCCATAGCCAGATTGGCGAGAAATGGGGCCTCAGGGCGCTTGAGGCTGAAACGCACAGTGTGGTCATCGATCTTTTCAATTTTTTCGATGATCTCGCTCATCTGCTGGGCGAGAAATGACGGGTACTGGCCGCCGCTGACGTTGTGATACGGGTGATCAGGGTCGCTCATGCGGTGAAAAGTGAAAAGCACGTCATCAGCATTAAAGTCTCGCTTTGGAGTGAAATAAGCTGTCGTGTGAAATTTCACGCCTTCGCGTAGATGAAAAATAATATCGCGACCATTAGGCGAAACACTCCATGATTTGGCTAGGCTTGGGCTCACACGCGTGGTGCCGGGCTCAAAGCCCACGAGACGATTATACATAGGGCGCGAGCTCGCATTAAAAGTTGTACCGTCAGTGGCGAGTTGCGCATTAAAGGTGACCGGATTGGCCTCGGAACAATATGTAAAAGTTGTTTTAGCCTCAGCAGCGTGAACTGATGCAGGGAGCGCAACATACGCCAAAAGCCACGCGGCCACCGCAGTTTTCAAACGCGCCCCACGATTTCACTCAGTGGCGGCAGTGCCCACTCCACACCTTTTTTACCATGCTCACGCAGATACTCGTTAGCTTTCGAAAAATGCTTGCACCCGAAAAACCCACGATACGACGAGAGTGGTGACGGGTGAGGCGCCTGCAAGACGAGGTGCTTTTTCTTGTCGAGAAATTCGCCTTTCTTATGGGCGAAGCTGCCCCACAATAAAAACACGATGCCCGATTTTTCACGATTTAAATAATTGATGGCGTGGTCAGTGAACTCCTCCCACCCTTGTTTTTGATGCGAACCCGCTTGGCCCGCACGCACACTGAGCGAAGAATTTAACAGCAACACGCCTTGCTCAGCCCAACTGAGTAAACAACCATGCTCTGGAGTGGGCACATTTAAATCGGTTTTTAGTTCTTTAAAAATATTTTGCAGCGACGGTGGGAACTGCACACCCGGTCGCACTGAAAAACATAAACCGTGCGCTTGACCAACACCGTGATAAGGGTCTTGCCCCAGAATTACGACTTTCACATTGTCGAGTGGAGTAGTATTGAAAGCGGCAAAAAATTCATTGGTCTTCGGATAAACATCTTGAGTGCTAAGTTCTTTCACTAAAAACGTTCGCAAATTCGCCATGTAAGATTTGGTGAATTCGGGTTGCAAAGCGTGCTTCCACCCGGGCTCTATTTTAACTTTGTCTGCGTCCATAAATAAGCCTTAATTTTTACCATACGGCATTGACAATTAGACCTTATTACCCCATTTTTTGACGCATATGGCATATGCTGAAAAAGATTCTCATTACGTAGTGAATTATCGCGACCCCAAGACCAGCGAGATCATGCAAATCAAGGCCAGTGCTATTGGCGACTCGACCTTAGGCTTGAGTTTTGTCGAAGTTTCAGACTTTTTGTTTGATTCCAATAGCTTAGTTATCAAGCCTGCTGAGGAGCAGTTGCGAAAAAAGCTCGAGTATGTGAAGAGCCTGCACCTTTCGATTTACACCATTTTATCGGTCGAAGAAGTCGGTAATAAAAAATTGACCTTCAAAAAAGATCGCTCGAATCTGATTTCGTTCCCGACCGACTCAACTCCGGTGCGCCCCGTGCCATAAGTTTTTTAAATTTACACTTGTTTTACACGCTTCTTACACCTATCTTCCAATGTGTAAGAACAGAGTAAATCACAGCTGCGAGAAAGACGAATCAGCTGTGATTGAAAAAGGAAGGCTAAGCTTAAATGGCGGATGTAACTCAACAAATCGTTTCCCTCACACTCAATGAAAAGAAAATTCTTGAGTATCTTGAGGGCTTCGTAGGCGAACAGGGCATAGCCCCTACCCTGCAAGAGATTAAGGACCATTTCGGCTTCGCTTCTTTCAACTCAGTTCAGCGCTACTTAAAACAACTCCAGACCAAAGGATATGTGGGGTTGTCGATAGGTCAGCGCCGGGGGATTTCGTTGCTTCAACCAGCATCGGCATTGAAGCAATCCCTCGCCTTGGTTTTTGAGCAAAAACAACCCTTTGCTGTCTCAACCCCTACAAAGGCTCCTGTGGTGGATAGGCCATCGCAGGAGCTTTTGTCCCTTCCCCTTCTCGGGCGCGTGGCGGCCGGTCGCCCGCTCGAGTCCCTCCTTGATGGAGAGACGGTGGATGTTCCCCCGAGTTTAGTGCGACGCCCTTCGAAGAGTTACACTTTACAGGTGATGGGTCGATCAATGATCGAAGACGGGATTTTTGAGAATGATATTTTGATCGTGGAAGAGGCTAAGTCCGCCCACAATGGCGAGATCACCGTTTGCGTGGTTGAGAATGAAGCAACTGTTAAGAGATTTTATTTACACAGTGGCACGGGTCTGGCGCGGCCACAAATAGAGCTGCGCCCTTCAAACACCGACATGGATTCTATGTGGTATGCCCCTGAACAAGTTGAAATTCGTGGGATCGTCGTAGGACTTTTACGAAAGTTTTGATACAAATACCTCATGATGAAGGTATTTAAATTAACGGGTGCAGGTAACCATTTTCTATTGGTTGATTTGCGTTCCGGAAAATCGAAGAGAGATTACTCACACTATGTTCTTCAACACTTGCCGCGCGCTAAAAGAAAAACTGCAGCAAAAACTGCGGGAAAAAAGTCGCGAAGTCAAAATGGCAAGACGCAGATTAAGAATGAAAAGAGTTGGCGTAAGTTTTTCGCCAAAGAACTTTGTAATCCCTATCAGTCAGTTGGTGCTGATGGATTACTTTTTCTTGAAAATTCTAGTACGGCTGATTTGAAGTGGGATTTTTATAATGCGGATGGTTCAGGCGCCGCGATGTGTGGCAATGCCGCTCGTTGTGTTGGCGCTTACCTCGCTCATAGCGAAAAGCGTTTGCGTGGTCCCGTCACGGTCGAGACCGAGGCTGGACCGATTTTAGTCACTGTGCTCCCCGCTATGGGTGCTGATGGCGCTAATTTTGTTTGCGTAGAAATGCCGAAAGTCGTGACGAAGAGTTACAAGCGTCGTGCCCATACAATTCTTTTTCAAAAGTCACAGTTGCAATTTGATGTGGTGAATTCGGGCGTGCCACATGTTGTGTTTAATCTTTCACAAATCAAATCGCTCAAGTCGCTCTCGCACTTAATGAGTGATGTGGATAATCTCGGTAAAATTGTGAGTAAAACCCGCGCTCTTACCGAATTCAAACAATCGGGGACAAACGTTACGTTTTATATACCAGGTAAAGGTAACCATATTGAGTCTCTCACTTTTGAGAGAGGCGTCGCTGGTTATACGCAGGCCTGCGGCACCGGTGCTACAGCTGCGGCTTATAGTTTTTCGAAGGGCGTGCACAACCTTGTCACAGTGCGCGTACCTGGCGGTAAATTAGCGGTGGATTTAAGCGGGCAGCGCCCTTTATTAATTGGGCCGGCAAAATTTATCGCCGAGATCGAGTTGCACTAAGTCGAGCTCTCAGTCGGCCACTAAATAAGTCAGGTGGCCACGATTTGGGATTAGCCATCGCGAATTTCAAAATTTGTAGGTTATTAAGTGGATAAACAAAAACTATGTAGTGAGCTGATGGTGGCCAACAAAATTCACGAGACCGACGACACGGTTTCGCTGGTTTTTGATATTCCGCCACAACTTGAAAGAAAGTTTAATTATCGCGCTGGTCAGTTTGTGACTCTGTTTCTTGATGTTGCCGGTGAAGAACTTCGCCGCTCTTACTCTTTGGCCTCATCGCCAGATTATGATGACGATTTTAAAATTTCAGTGAAGCTCGTGCCGGGGGGCAAGGGGTCGACGCATTTACTACGCAATGTCAAAGTGGGCGATAAGCTGTGGGTCACTCCACCTGCAGGTTTTTTTGTGTTGCCTACGGGCGCGACATCAGGCTCGCACACGCCAGGGCATGCACCCTCTTCAGATCATGCTGTTACGCATTTCAGTTTTTATGCTGCTGGTAGCGGGATTACGCCGGTTATTTCATTGATTAAGTCGGCGTTAAAACGATCTTCGCAAAATCGCTGTGTGCTTTTTTATCAAAACCGCAGCGAAGCCAACGTGATTTTTAAAAATGAACTCGCGGCACTGGCGAGAGAATTTTCAGGGCGCTTTCATGTTGAGCATGTGATTTCAAAAGCGGGCAGTAGTTGGCGCGGCATGAGTGGCCGCCTAACTTCGACAATGATTCGCCAAGTGTTGCAGGAGCAAAAGCTGTCTGGTGGCGATACTTATCACTACGTTTGCGGGCCCGATGGTTTTATGAGTACCGTGCTTGCGACATTGCAAAATGATCTGCATGTGAACAAAGATAAAATTATTAAAGAAAGTTTTGCTTCGGGCATGAGTGGTCACAGTGCGGGTGCCGGTACAGACGCGCCTAACTCGAAATTGTCGACTAACAATACCGTAAATATTGCGTCGTCTACTGCCACTGTGACAGTAAATAGTGGTTCGATTACCGCAGCGGCAGTAAATGGTGGCTCAACCACCGCAGCGGCAGTAAACAGTGGCTCAACCACCGCAGCGGCAGTAAATGGTGGAGCGGCCCCTACCGCAACAGGCTTAGGCCTGGTCACTGCGAGTGCAAGTGCGAATGCTGCAAATGCGAGTGCAGGCGCTAGCTATACAACTCCAGAAGGCGCGATTTTTATTGGCGACAAAGCGGCGCTTGGCAAACCAGAAAAAATTGAAGCTATTGTCGACGGTGAGACTCATTTTGTTGATTACAAAGAAGGTCAATCGGTACTCGATTGTTTGCTTAATGCCGATTTAAGTCCGCCTTACTCGTGTCTCGATGGCGCCTGCATGGCGTGTATCGCGAAAGTAAAATCGGGCCTCGTTTATCAAACTGATCTGGGAATTTTGTCAGAAGACAACGTCGAAGTCAGCGAGTGCCTCACTTGCCAAGCGAAGCCTGCTTCGAAAAATGTGAAAATTCATTACGAGAGTTTTTGAAAAGTGGCGCTGACGCCCGGCCGGATTTTTCACTTTCAAGTGTCTTTAAAGCGTTTTTTAATATTGGCATAACATTGCAAATAAAAACCCGACTGGGTTAGCCAGCCGGGTTCGAGCCCCTTCCAACAAAAGGGGGTATCTATGCAAACAAGACAACGCATAGATCGGAAGTTTCGAAAAGTACTTAAAGAATTTCTGGTGATAGCTTTGCTATTGCTAAGAGTCTTAAGGCTGTTGAGAGATTGGCTTTGAATCACTAGGCTTTTGTCGCGATTGAAAGAAACGGGCTCTTCGGAGAAACCGGGCTCTTGACCGTTGTGGGCGGTTGGCTGATCTGGTCACCAAATTATACTTGCGGAAATAATCAAAAAAAAGCGAAGCTCGTAAGCTCTTACTATTACCCACATCTTCCAAGATGTGGGTTTTTAGTTTTTGAGCATGTCATACATTTCCGCAGCGCCTTCGAGTCGGAGCCATCCTCGCC
>JAYUVI010000192.1:0-4320 GCA_043754135.1 Bdellovibrionales bacterium
GCTGAATTAATTGGACTTCAATTCGACCACGCTCATAATTGCTCTTGCCATTTTATTTACAGTGATCGGTGTTGTCTCGTCGCTGATCTACTACTTTGCCCGCTATTACGTAAAAACTGATCACGAAGATAAAGAACTACTCACAAAAAAGCCGGTGGATTGGAAAAGCGTCGGAGATAATCGTACCGAAGCTGCTGAGCGCTCGGCCATAGAAAAAAGTCAGCCCGTATCTGGTGAGCAAGCGCTTCAGTTACGAACATCGCCAGTGAAACCGATAGCACGCAAAACACTCAGTGAAGCTTTGGCCAATACTCGTGGCGGTTTTTGGGGGCGTATTAGTCAGCTCTCTTTCGGCGGTGACAAATTAAATAGCGAAGTGCGTGATCAGCTCGAAGAGATTCTTTACACGAGTGATATGGGGCCTCATGTGGCGGAGCTGCTTCTGTCGCAACTGAGCGAAAATTTTTCACAATGCCACCCCGGTCAGATTGATGGAGTGAAAAACTATTTGCGCGAAATGATGCTCACTTTTTTCGCCGATTCAGAAAAGTCTCAGCCTTTGTTCAATTCGGTGACCTCGGCCACGAAAAAACCAGTTGTGTGGGTAGTTGTGGGCATTAATGGTGCAGGTAAAACCACCACCATCGGTAAACTCGCTAGTCTCGCAAAAACCAAAAATCTCAAAACTCTTATAGTCGCAGGCGATACTTTTCGCGCAGCTGCCGATAGCCAACTCAAAGTTTGGGCTGAGCGTGCCGGCTGTGAAATTTTTCACGCTGATAATACGAAAGACCCCGGTGCTGTAGCTTATGCAGGTGTTGAGCGCGCCCGCGCGACGGGTGTTGACCTTGTGATTGTCGACACTGCTGGTCGCCTGCATACGCAAGCTCATTTGATGGAGGAACTGAAAAAAATTGTGCGCGTGATTCAAAAGCTTGATGCTTCTGCTCCTCACGAAACTCTACTCGTCATAGACGCCAATGCTGGTCAAAATGCACTCGCGCAGGCTGAGCACTTTAATCAGGCGGTGCCACTTTCACGGGTGATTGTGACCAAGATGGATGGCTCAAGCAAAGCGGGTGTGGTCGTCGGCATTGCCCACGATCTACATTTGCCCATCGCATATGTGGGTTTAGGCGAAGCCGTTGAAGACTTACGTGAATTCGACGCCAAAGCTTTTGTTGAGGCTATCGTATGAGCAGCGAAGCTCTTACCTATTTTGGCGCCGGTGAGGTTCAATCATGGTAAACAGCCACCACTCCATTTTAATTTTGATTTTCGGGGGCACCGCTTTTTTCCTTTTCGGCATGCGGCTCGCGAGCGAAAGCTTGCAAAATCTAGCCGCTAACCAAGTGCGCGATTTGATCGCACGAATTTCAACAAAACCCGCGCTCGCCGTTTTTGCCGGTGTGGCGATCACTGTGATTATGCAGAGTTCAGGAGCAGTGACCACCATGCTGGTTGGTTTGGGCACAGCCGGAGTGATCACCTTACCGCAAGTCATGGGCATTATTTTGGGCACGGGCATCGGCACGACAATCACCACTCAGCTTTTAAGTTTGCACATTGCTGAACTCGGGTTGCCGCTCTTTGCACTCGCTTTTTTCGTTTACTTTCTCACGCATAAAAAAACTCTCGGCCGTGTCATGCAAGTCATTATGGGTTTTGGCCTTATGTTTTGGGGGCTCGAAGTCACCGGTTGGGGCACTTCTGAACTCAAAAACATTAATATTTTTATTTCGTCTCTCGAATATTTAAAAAGTAATCCGTTTGCCATGGTGTTGATTACGGCGGCCTTCACTGCGCTTGTGCAGAGTAGTGCGGCGGCCGTCGGTATAGCAATGGCCATGGCCAGTTCGGGTTTGATTTTACCTATGGATGCTTTTTACTGGGTGTATGGCGCCAACATTGGCACAACCGCCACGGCGCTTATTGCAGCGTCATCAAGTAATTCGGTGGGCAAACAAGTGGCCTGGGCCCATTGCATACATAAAGTGGCCATGGTCAGTGTATTTTATTTTCTGACTCCGTATATCGCGCAGCTACTGGTCACTGACAGCCCTTCGCGCGATGTCGCGAACGCTCACTTAGTTTTCAATTTGGTGGGTGCGATTTTGTTTTTCCCGCTGATTCAGCGAGGGGCTCGATTGGTCGAGAAGCTCATCCCACTTTCGCCGAGTGAAAAAGATTTTTCGGTCAAGTATCTCGATCGAGTCAATTTTGAATCACCAAATGTGGTTTTGGCTCATGCCGAACGCGAGTGCTTAAGAATGGCCGATATCGTCAACTCTATGATCAAAGATTCTATCTATGTGTTGAAAGATGAGAATTTAGATTTAGTCGAAGACCTGCGCAATCGCGATAATAAAGTGGATCTACTCAATCGCGAAATCAGTCTTTTTCTCACCAAGTTCATGGATCAAACCGATAGCGTAGTGAACAATCAGATGGTGCGACTATTTGGCTATGCCTCTGATCTCGAGAGCGTAGCCGATGTCGTCGACAACTCGATTCTGGAGTTGGCGCGTAAAAAACACACACTCAAAGTCACATTTAGCGATTCAGGGTGGAAAGAGATCGAGAGCTTTCACGCAGCGGTGATGGAAGTCGCATCTTTATCTATGAGTTGTTTTCAGCTTTCAGATCGTGATTTGGCCGCCAAGGTCGTGTTTAAAAAGCGCGTGATCCGCAAAATGGAAAAGACGATGCGTGAGGCCCATATTCAACGTCTAGTGCAGGGAGTAAAAGAGTCAATTAACACAAGCTCAATTCACCTTGATGTATTGAGCGACTACCGTCGAATGGTGGGTTTACTTTCCAACCACGTCTACGTTTTCTTGCGCGATGTCGATAAATTCAATTTTACGCGCGAAGAGTAAATTCTTGTCCTTTTAAGCCGAGCGCGGCCGATAACTTTTCTGTCAACTACCGTCGCTTGCGCTATCGAGCCGAATAATCTCGGCTCGACTTTTCGGAACATAATTATTGTTCTTCAGGCCATTCGGGTGGGCGAGTGCGCGAACAAACAGAAGTGGCGATGAAATGTTTTTGGCAAACGCGTATCCACTCAGGGACGAGGTTACCGTCAATGTCGCTGCACTCGACGTCGTTTTGACGCTCCCAACGGGTGCAAACGTCAAAATCGGTATTAGGGTCCACCGATTGATTCGGGATACCGGGTGTGCTCGGCAAACAAATCACCGTGGCCACACACGGGCCGCGATTGCCATGGGGTGGATTTGGGTTACCGCACTGATTACTCGAATTCGTGCAATCACGCTGCCACTGCCAGGTGTTAGTATGGCTGCCATAGTTACAGCCGTTGCGGGTCTTAACCCAGTCTTCGCAGTCGTCATTTAAACCTGCGTACACAGTCAGCCCGCTTGTTAGAATTACAAGCTGTGTCAAAACGGTCAAAATCGGTAATTTCATTGATTCCTCCTTCATATAGCCCTCCTCAGTCAGTGAAGGCTCTAGCTCACCGTGAATCAGCGTGTCATTGCGCGCTGCGTTTGTAGTCCTTACAAATTAAGGCCATAGTAAAATTGACTCAATGAACGCATTGCGATAAATCTAATAGAGATAAGGGTTTAGCTAGCTCAACGAGTTAGACCGTAAGTGAACTTAGGGCAAAAATATTTAATAGTAGTTAAAGATAAGAATTAAGACGCAAACAAGACATAAAAACAGACGTAATTTAAGACAAAAAAACTAGAAAAAAACAGACAAGATACGATTGAGTGAAGCCATGCAAGAAAACATAAAAAATGTGCACGACGTACAAGTAGCTGGCCTGGCGCTGAAACTGCGCTCATCACATGATGCTCAAACCGTTTCTGAATTGATCACCTTTGTGGATAAAAAAGTAAAAGAGGCCATGGCAATCAACTCAACAGCGTCCTTTCAAAACGCATTCATATTGGCTTCTCTTAATATTGCTGAAGAGCTTTTACTCCTCAAAAAAACAGCGGCTTTCGAACTTGATAAAGTTGAAGAAAGAGCGCGTTTGGTCCTCGATCAACTCGAAGAGGTATCAGCAGCGAATAGCTAGCTGATGTCCTGATTTTGTCTTTGGCTTTAGAAAGCAAAGATAGTTTATGAGTGACCGCAATCCTGAAACCGAAAAGAGCGCCAAGTCGTCTCGACGTGCGTTTTTTAAGAAAATTTTAGCCCAGGCTGATCTCACTGGTGAGCGTGAAACTCAAATTGCTCAACAGCTACGACTTGTCTTGTCGGGGCTCGTATTGGTTGGAGTTTATTCAGCGTTACCCGGCGAATTGTCTTTACAGCGTATTTTAAACCAAACCGGCCTACGTTTAG
>JAYUVI010000193.1:0-2191 GCA_043754135.1 Bdellovibrionales bacterium
ATCAAAAAGCAATTCGCCGTAGAAGAAATGCATCTCTTCGAGCTTAGACGAAGCTTTAAAAGTTTCGAAATAAATTTCATACTCGCTCTTAGCCGCCGTCTGCGCCGACTTAGTCCGCGAGTTCTGCGCGGTTTTATGCTGCAGCAGAACGTGATTGCGTAGAAGAGTTTCCATTAAGTCGTTGGCTTTCGCCACCGACTCTTTATCTGAGGCATTAATCTTTTGCCAATTGCTACCAGGGCCGTACTGTTCAATCCAATTGAAAAGTTCAGATTTAAATTCTTGGGCTGAACCTGAAGCGCCATACAATTTCACTATGGCATATTGATAATCATAAGCTTTGATCGAATTCGCATCTTGCTCGATCAAATCTCTAAACACAGCGCGAGCTGCCGCGCGGTTGCCTGTATCAGCGTAAAAATAGGCCAAGCGCGCTAAATTGGCGTTGGTGCTGCGCTCACCTACAACTTCTTCGAAGTAAGCTCGCGCATTGTTGTAATCACCAACTTCCGCAAAGAAAATAATCAAATCTTTAATCGCTTCGGTAGCGAGACGAATACGGCTCACGCCACCAGTACTCGAGTCGCTTTGACCTTTCGATTTACGGCCCTCGTAAATCACTTGCTCAATGTATTCAAGACCCTTCTTCGATTGGTTCATTTTGTAATAGCACCAGGCCATTTTATAAAGCGCGAATGAATAGAGACGACTGGTCTTTTGGAGCGACACTTTGGCATAAAACTCAAGTGCGTGGCTCCACTTTTCATTTTCAAAATGAAACTCACCAAGAGCAAAATTCGACTCACTCACGTAGATGCTTCTAGGGTAATCCCGCGTTAGGCGCAGGTAGTACTCCTCACCTTTTTTGGGGTTACTCAACTCGAAGTAATTGTAGCCCAAGAAAAATAAAGCTTGATCCACCTTCGGGTCTTCGGGGAAGTCCCTTAAGAACCATTCGTATAGTTGTATAGCTTTACGGTTATAATTCGTGGCTGCAGTGAGATCGAGCTTCGGTTTACGCTTTAACTTACCTGATTGATAATCTTGCAAATTTTGATCATGTTTAGTCATGACCTGGTATTCAATCAAGCGGGCCTTCTCAACGTACATTTCTGCCAAGCGCATCCACAACTCCCCGCGCTTTGTACTTTTCGTGTATTTGTTGCTTAGTTCATAGAGTTGCTGAATACCAGCATCGGTCACGCGTTCAAGTTCGGCCTCATCAGTGTTTTCGTCGTAATAAAGCTTTGAAGAAACTGGCGGCTTCACTTGCGTGAGATTCACTGCCGCCGCCTTTGCCGGTGCTGAAATATTGGGTAAAGCCATCTCGCTCTTTTTTAAACTTACCGTTTCAGCTTTTTTCTCGATCTTTTTTAAAAGGTCACCTACAGTCACTGACTTATCTGAAGCTTGGCGTGAGGGGGCCGCTTTTCTTGCCGCGGGTTTCTTGGCTGAACGCGACTGCGCTAACGCTACCGTCGGCAAGGTCATCGACAGGCTCAAAATGCCTGCTGACAAAGCCAATACCAAAACTGGCTTCACTTGAAAAATCAGGCCTAGCGTTCGCTTTTCACTCACAGCTTTGCATCCCTAAATAATGATAATTACCAATTTCATCGAGCCAATACTCACCTTTAAACGGCCAGTATTGATATCCGTTCTGCACGTAATAGTCGCGACTGTTGTCGTCATCTATTTGCGACTGTGGCAATTCTTTGCCCGCCACACGTTTTTTCAAATGTTCTTTTTTGCCATTCAACATTTCGTAACGGATAAAACCTTCTTGCTCAAAAAGATCAATCAGATCCGTACGGATATTAATCATATGCGCACGTATTTGACGCCCACCCTTAGCACGCGCTTTTTGAATACGCCGCTCAAGAGTTGAAAGTGTGAACTTTCCGATGGCTGAAGTCCTCCACTGCGTCGGCATACTGCGGGCGAGCTTTCTCTCAGCGATCAATTGCTTGATGTATTTAAATGAGCGTTGAAAGTCGCCCTCTTTCGAAATTCGCTGAATCACCAGATAGGGTATAGCAAAACGCGCTTTTGAAGGGTCAAAGCCCGGTCGCTCGGCCGCGAGCATGGCGAGAACCATATCATTAAAGTATTGAGCCGAGTTGTTGACCGTCTTCAAATAAGAAGTCATTGACGAATACACCGGGCGATAAATTCTGTTATAAAGATTAAG
>JAYUVI010000194.1:0-4707 GCA_043754135.1 Bdellovibrionales bacterium
CTTTGTCTGAAGAGCTGTGTCTGAAGGTGATCGCCTTGTGCGATCAAATGTTAAAGCCAGGCGGCCATATGGTGATGAAACTCTTTCAAGGCGGCGGCTCGAAACAGGTTGAACTCGAAGTGAAAAAACGTTTTGAAAAGCATCAATTGCTCAAGCCCAATAGCACTCGCAAAGAAAGCAAAGAAATTTTTATCATAGGGCTTAAGTTCAAAGGTTAAAGCTGACTACCGTCGATCACTTCAAAAGCGTCCCAGTGTTTTTTCGCTCGGTAATGATCATACCGTAAAAGACTAAACTCACCAAGCTTGCTCGGCCGCACGCAAAGTTAAAATTTTCTGGCGAAGTTCATCGCGCACTTTACGAAATTTGCGCATCATCGCGGCTGTTTGATCTTCCGCGTGAGTCACGGGGTCTTTAATTTGCCAAAACAGGCGCTTGGCGTGTGGGGGTAAAACTGCGCACTCTTCTTCTTCACAGAGAGTAATGACAAGGTCGATTCTTTCTAGCGAGATAGTGTCGAGGCTTTTTGGTTTTTGTTTCGAAATATCGATACCAATTTCAGCCATTACAGCAGTAGCCATGGGGTGCACGCGATCGCCAGGTTTAGAACCAGCTGAAAAGATATCGTACTGCGACCCAACAAAATGTCGGGCTAAACCTTCTGCAATCTGACTACGAGCGCGATTTTCAACACAAACAAAAAGAATCGATTTCACGGCTTATCCACTTCAAAAAAATAGATTTAACAAAAGCCTACACTGGATGTCGTAAAGACAGCTTAGCGCGTTGCCAATAAGATTCAAGCTCTTGAATTGGCAAATCCGCAAAAACCTTTTTGTCGGCCTGAACCATCTCATGCATCTTCATAAAGCGCGTTTCGAATTTTTTGTTGGTTAGGCGTAGCGATTGTTCACAATCGAAGCCGAGGTGACGAGCCAGCTGGGCCACTGTGAAGAGCAAATCGCCCATTTCAAGCTGTTGTTCAATCTGTGGCTTCTCGCGAATGGCCTCTTTAAGTTCACCCAATTCTTCTTCAATTTTTTCGATAACCTGCTGGGGGTTTTGCCAATCAAAATGATAGCGCACAGTTTTAGAGCCGATCTTTTGCGCGCGAATCAGCGCCGGCATATTTTGCGGAATACTCGCAAAAGGATTGCCGTCTAGTTTTTTAATGTTGCTGCCACTGGCTTGGTCTTGCGCGTTTTTCTCCGCGTCTTTGATTTGCGCCCAGTTCTTCATCACCTCAGCTGAATTTTCGACTTTAACGTCTGAAAAAACATGCGGGTGACGACGAATCATTTTTTCGGTAATGCCACGGATGACGTCATCGAGAGAGAAACTACCCTCTTGGCGCCCGATTTCAGCGTGTAAAATGACTTGCAGAAGTAGGTCACCTAGTTCCTCCACCATGAGTGGGACCTTGCCGGTGTCGATGGCGTCAGCGAGTTCGTGGGCCTCCTCGATGGCATATTGAGTCAACGTCTGATGAGTTTGCTCCCGGTCCCAGGGGCAGCCACCCGGAGCACGTAAGGCTTTCACCACCTCGACTAACGCCTGAAACTGATCGGTGTTCTTAGGGGCCTGATTCATGGTAAAAAATCTCCTACTCCTTCGGTCGAGAATCCGGTATCAGAAGCGCCTAAGTATATGGTTTCGGGTTACAAATTCCGAAACGATGATGAGGATTAACAGCAATGTCACTCATAGGCAAGCGCGGCCCCAAGCTGGGGCTCCACAAAGATGAAATCCACACGCGTCGGCAGTACGTGGATCATTCCCTCAATTTTTTAAATTGGGTGAATCAGCTGGGCTTTGAGCGAAGTGTTTTCGGTCGCTTGGCTTATTACCTCGAAACTAAATTGAATTTGCGTCGCGTGCTTTTACTGTTTTTGTTTTCACTTGGCCTATCAACACTTATTTTTTACGACTTTGACAATATCGGCGAGTACTCTATCGGCGAGGTCACGCCCGTCGACATTAAATCGCCCATGAATCTCGTGATCATGGATGAAGTTGCCACTGAAGAGCAAAGAGTAAAGGCTGAAAAGTCTTTTCCGGTCATTCTTGATTACGAACTCGAAGCTTACGAGGCGATTTACAGCCACATTTACAAATCGTTCCGTTCAATGCGCAATATGATTTTGCGTACAGATTGGCCGCTTTCTGAAGTGCAGCGTGAAGAGAAGGTTAAAGATTTTTTAAAAAACAAAAGCGAATTTGTGGCTGAGTTCGAACACGATATACCGGATCATCTTTTTGAGTGGCTGGTGCAAAATCGTTTTAGTGTGCGCATAGAAAATATTTTGATTGGCGCGGTTGCTAACTGGGCCCGCGAAAAAATCATTGATGTTTCGGATGCCATTTTGAAAGACAACGAACGTCAGGTGATTGTGCGTGTGGTTTCGCCCGCCGGCCATGGCAGTGAATTGAATATGAAAATGAGCGAGATCAAGAACATGCGGGATCTCACGCGGTTTCATCTCGACAATGTAAAGGGTTTCAATCGCCTGAATTTGAAAGACCAAGAGAATCTGACAAAGATTGCTCATGCTTTGCTCACGCCGAATATTACGATTAACAAACAAGAATTTGCTGAACGTCAGAAAAAAGTGCGCAGTAGCGTTTTGCCTGTGCAGATTTCGATTAAGAAAAATCAAACCATAGTGACACAAGGTAGCCCCATCCAGCCCCGCGACTTAACGATTCTGGGTGAAATTCGTAGTGTCAGATCTGAACAGCGTACTGATTTTTTGTCGCTCTTCTCGGCATTGTTATTTGTGGCCCTAGTGGTGATTTTCTTTTCATTCATGAGTCGCTACTCGCGTGATCGTGTGACGGTTGAAACTCGAGATATTATTGTGATGGCGTGTATCACCACGTTGGTGGTTGTGGTTTCGCGTGTATTTTATTTTGTGGTCGATGAGATCATGGCTGAAAAACTCGGTATTCAACAAATTGCTTACTTGGTGGCGGCACCGATTGCAGCGGGGCCCATGCTGGTCGGTTTGCTCATTTCATCAGCTGAAATCGTGTGGATCTTCACGGTCTTTTTGGCATGTGTTGTGTCGGTCATGACTCAGCTGAATTTATCGTTGTTTTTGGTGACGATTATCGGCGGTATTGCAGCCGCGCAAGGCGTTTTTGGTTGTACGAAACGCAATGATATTTACTGGGCAGGTTTGCGCACGGGCTCAGTGAATGCGATTTCGATTTTATTGATTTTTGTGATCGGCCATATGGGTGAAGCGGATCTGGTACGTAACGCTCTCATTGCGGTAGCTGGTGGTTTTATCGGCGGTATTTTGTCGGGCTTTGTGGCCATGGCAGTCGTGCCTTTGCTCGAATCGTTTTTCGGTTACACCACAGATATTAAACTGCTCGAATTGAGCAGTTTAAATAACCCGCTCATGCAAGACATGATGATGAAAGCCCCCGGCACTTATCACCACTGTATGAACGTAGGTAATCTGAGCGATGCCGCTGCGAAAGATATTGGCGCTAATCCGCTGCTTGCGAAAGTGATGGCGTATTACCATGACATCGGCAAGATGGAGCACTCGCAGTATTTTAGTGAAAATCAACGGCCGGGTTACAATGCCCATGATCATATTTCGCCGCACATGAGTAAAACAGTTTTAGTCGCGCATGTGAAAGATGGCGCTGAAATGGCGATCAAACACAAATTGGGTAAACCGATTGTGGATGGCATTTTACAGCATCACGGTACGACGTTAATTTCGTTTTTCTATAACAAGGCGCTTGAAGAACAAGATGACGACGTGACCGGCGCTATTGAAGAGAGTGATTTTCGCTACCCGGGCCCGAAGCCGCAATTTAAAGAAGCGGCGATTGTCATGCTTGCGGATAGCATTGAGGCCACGGCACGCTCGTTAGATGAACCGACACAAGGTCGGTTAAATTCGATTGTTGAAAATATTATCGAAAGTAAATTTATGGATGGTCAGCTCGATGAATGTAATTTGAGCATCAGCGATTTGGCGGTTATGAAGGGAACATTTAAACGTGTTTTGTCGGCTATGTACCATCATCGTTTAGAGTACCCGCATATGAAAGATGGTAAAGCCATCACTCCAGTGACTGAAATCAAAAAAGGCTCGTCGTCGGGTCGCCGTGCATGAAGACGTTGAGTGGTGAGCGTCGATGAAATCGGATGCGAAAAATTTTTATCAGCTGATTGATTCTGGCGATTTTATGAAGCTCGAGCAAGTGGGGCCATTTCGCGTGGTGCGGCCATCGCCGAGCGCCGTATGGGAGCGCACACTTTCAGAAAAAGAATGGGCGCGTTTTGATGCTGAATTCAAACGTTATGCCGATGGCAATGGTGACTGGAAGGTCGTGAACCCAAAGATCAAAGAGCCGTGGACTATTGATGTGCACGGAGTGACTTTTAATTTGAAGCTCACCGGCTTTGGCCACTTGGGGATTTTTGCTGAACAACAGAAAAATTGGTTGCAGATTCGAGAGATTGTTACGTCGCGAGCGAATGAGCCCGATGGTTTTTCAGTTTTAAATTTATTTGCTTACACTGGTGGTTCGACTTTGTTTGCGGCTGCCGCAGGGGCTGAAGTGACTCACCTCGATGCTTCGAAAAGTTCAGTGCAGTGGGCGCGCGACAATGCCAAGAGCTCGAGTTTAGAAAGCAAACCTGTGCGTTGGATTATCGATGACGTACAAGAGTTTGTAAAA